>JAUYQG010000193.1 GCA_030695645.1 Legionellaceae bacterium | reverse complement strand
ATATCAACGACAATCGGCTCATTTTGTAAAAACATTTACAATCAGGACAATTAACGATCTAATTATGAGGGATAGATCTGAAATTTCTTGGACAAAAAGACATGAGGCTCTTTTCATGTCTTTTTGTCCAAAGTCCAATATTCAGCATAATAGCCTCCTACTCCTCGTCAGTCTCGTCTGTTGTTTCTGAGACTCCCATATCGACTTCACTAGGAAAGTCACTAGCGGGCTTACTGCTCGATAATACTTGAATTAACAGCATAGAGTTCGTCATCAGGAGACGTTCCTGCTGCTGGCGGTTTAAATATAACTGATAATTGATTTCAGCCAATAATATGGCCATTTCTTTTTGAACTGTGGTCGGGGTTGAGTTGCTTATTTTTTGCATCCATTGTTCGTTTGAATTATCACCGGTGTTTTTAGGATTATATAAACGCCAGGTAGCCATTTTAAACTCATTGAGTGCTTGACTAGTTGCTGTGTCGGACGCACCCTCCCCAGTGGTGGGCATACGCCTTGATAATATATAATAAAGATTACTAATGGCAACGGAGCTTTTAGCGGCATAAACACGCATACTAAGTAAATAATTTGCTAAGGCACTTTTTGCATTCATGATGTTTGTGAGCTCGCTGGCAGACAGACTAAGAGAGTCGCCGTTTTCTGCTGTTGTGGCTTTGGTTGCAATAGTATATAGAGCGTTGTAATCTGAACGGCTCATGGTCGTTAGTGGTATAACAGCTTCTGTTGCATAACGAATAAACGCTTGCGCGAGTTGAGCTTGGTTTCCAGCAGGTAATCCAGTGCTGGATTTACTGTCTTTTGTTGTATAGAGCAAAGGTCCTATCAAATTGTTACCATTAAGTTGGCTAAGAAATGTTTTGTTATTATCATATGAAAAATACTCATTCACACCCAATTTGTCTTCGTCGATGTTTTGCATTACCTTACTCATAACTAAGTCTTTTGATACACAAGTTGATTCTTTAGAGCTTGTTGTAGGACATGAGTCCCAGCCTGGTGTACCTACAAGATTGAGTACCGCTTGCGATACCGGGTCTTTTTGATATTCTTCTTGATCAAAATTGCTTGTTACAGAAATTGGGCTACCATCGTGTTTGTGATAAGCCGATGCAAACAGTGCGTTGGCTTGATCATTAAATGTGTCATAATCGGCACCACTAGAAAAAGATAGTGTGTTTGAATTCATAGGGATTGACTGAAAAAATGTCGTTAGAACAGGAATACCGGTTGATATGATGGATTGCATGGTGACATCGATTAGAAAACTGTATATCGGAACAGTAGACGGTTCATTGAGATCATAGCCAATGTACTGACCGAAGTTTTTTAAATATTTTGCTGTGGCATTGGCTCCTATAGAGGGCTCTTCTGGATCAGGTACTGGATTGGGGACAAGGCGATTAGTAGTATCTGTAGTATCTGCAGTATCTGTAGTGTCTGCGACATCATCTGCGCATGCGGATATATTGAATAATAGTAATGTCGTTAAAACGAGTATTCTTAGGCTATTCATTCGTCCCCCTCAATAGCGCGCTCAATCAATTTTAATCGAGATTCGGAAAAAGCACGCGATAATAACCGCAATCGCTCAAATACAATATTTCGTTTGAGAAAAAAACCGGCTGGGTCATCACCGGATAAGCTGGTTTCTTCCGCATGGACCAAAACTTTCGATGCACTGCCAGGATGGACCATGTCAATCGCTTGTAAAAGACGTAATCCTCGACCGGATTTAATATTTCCAGCTAAACGTATGAATAATTCCTCATGACCTAGTTTACTCATATCAATGGATTCGATGTTGTCTAGCTCTTGACCGAGTTGTTTTAAAGCCTCTTCAAGTTCAGGATTTCCATCAAGAGTCCATCCTTCTACGCTTTCCATGAAGGTGATGACACGATAAATCATCGGATCGCTGTATTCGAACCAATATTCCGCAGACGCTTTATGACTTAAATCAGGCATGATAGTAAACACGTTCCATTTTAGTAAATATTATCATATATTATGGAGAGAAAATGTCTATACTTCAGCTTAAGTATTGATGGATAATGAGGACAAATGTAATGAATTTCTCTGATTCTAGACTAAAACGCATAATTGACAAATATTTCAATGTCCGTGCCTGGTCTGATTGGGATCGTTCTCAATCGATTGCCACTTATTTTTTAACGATCCTTCGGCGTTTATTCGTGCCTCAACAAGCCAAAAAAAAAGATATCAAATCATTTGAAGAAGTGGTTAAAGAATTGCAGTTAACGGATGAAGAACTGCAATCAAGAGCAAAAAACCTTAAGCAATTGTGTTTTTTTATGATTGGAATAGGAGGGTTCTTTTATTGTTATGCAATGTATCAACTACTGTATGGTGGCGTGTTAGGCGTGATTTTATCTTGTGTTTTGATGCTTATTTCATTTGCATTGGCTTTTCGATATCATTTTTGGTATTTTCAAATTGGGCGTCGTAAATTGGGTTGCAAGATCTCAGAATGGTTTAAGGAGAGTTTTATGGGCGATAACCAATGAAGAGACCAATAATCACCTTGTTTTTAATGCTTTTTCCTATACTAGCTACAGCCACCAGCTCGCTGAATTTCACACCCCCAGCAACTGATTATTCCGTTATTTTTCTTAGTGACTTATTTGGGGTTGTGGATGGTGTTTTGCATGGCACCGGTAGCCAAATTATGGGGGCTATGTTTGGTGTGTTTAATGCAGCTGTTCTTGCGTTGGGCGGTATTGTTGTGATGTATACCCTCATCGTGGGAACGATGAATACCGCTCATGAAGGACAAATGCTTGGTCAAAAATGGTCATCAATTTGGATCCCCGTTCGTTCAACCATCGGTTTGGCTTTTTTGATTCCCAAAGCATCCGGATATTGTTTGATGCAAATTTTTATCATGTGGGTAGTCGTGCAAGGTGTGGGAGCTGCGGATAAAATATGGGATGCGGCATTGAGTTATCTTAATCGCGGCGGATCAATTGTAAAAGCTCAGATGAATATGAATTCAACAACGTCTAAAGACAATAATACGGCAATCACGGCTCTGACAAAGGGCGCCGGAAAAATATTGTCTGGACAAGTTTGTATGCAGGGGCTTCAAGTTCTTTTGACGAATCAACGAACGCAATTACTTGCAGCCGCTGCAAAAGGTGCCGGTACGGGTGCCTGTTCAGAGGCCGAGTTAGCTAACACAACGAATCCGGCGGCAATGGTCTACTTTTGTAATAATGCCGTGCCCAATTTTATCAGCACAGTGAATGCTATCGATTTTCAAAGTAAAGGGTTTGTTTCGGCCTGTTCAGCAGGTTATAAATACGAAACCGAAACGGATGAGGAGAAGTCACAGAGTGATGGCTATGAGCTGGACATGCCGAATTTTAATGATGTCCCTTATTACTCGGATCTTAATGGTGTTTGTGGAACGATCAAATGGTATGAATTCAATCCGGACATGACTGCTAGTAAGACACTATCATGCAGTGATAAGGATCTGACGAGACAATCTCGAGCAGTAGCCATCCAACAAATGTATTCTGATTTAACGCCAGTAGCTATTGCGATGGTTGATAATGATCCCAAGATTAACACCGATTTCGCACCAACCGATGCTTACAGCAAACTGGTGGCAGGAAATCAGTTTGGAATACCTTATCTGAGCTCTGGAACGAAAGCGTGTACCTCTCCTTCCGAGGATTGTACTAACTGGGGGCCTGATACGTCCGCTACCAATACCTCCTTGATTTTTACGGGGTATGAACTACAAAATGCGTTGATGGATTATAATGGCATTATGTTGGCCGCGCTGAGTTTACAGGACGATTTGACACGCTCTAAAACCGCCAATAGGCTGCGCGCGTTTATTAGTAAGTCAGAACGTCAAGGGTGGATAATGGCGGGAGCCTATTTCTTTGATTTGGTTAATCTGAACGGAATGGTGACCACGGGTACAAATATCATCGATGGTACATCGGGTCTTGACACGTCTGATTTTTCAATAAGCAAATTTCAAACAGAACCCTTTAAGAACGGTGGAACGTTATCTGTATTTTTTGAAAAATCGACAAAATCGGTAGATTATCTGGCCGGATTAATTAATGGAGAAATTCTTAAAAATGTATCACCAATTGATGAACCCACAGTTGATACATCTGCGAAGGCTCAAACAAAGAAACTGGTCTCTTCAACTACATATGGGTTTATAACGAATGCATCTATGGTGCATCTTCCCGGTCAACCAGGCTTAAAAACACCGCATTTTAAAATGCGCTTTAATATCCAACCTGGAAATACGCTATTAAAATTTCCAAAGAAAAAATTTAAGGGTGGCCCTTTGCATATCCCTGGAACATTAGCAAACCTTCTCTATAATGATATTTTTAGGTTCATTGTGAATACTATAGTGGCGTTTGTTGTCAGTGTGTTCAATTTGTGTTTGCAGGCTTACCTATATATTCCATTAACACAGTTAATGATTGTATTTGACAACGGTATCCAATTATTACAAACAACGATGGTGCATCCTATTGTTGCCATGGCTTTTATGGGGTCGGCATTCATTAATGCCTCCGTTGACATTTGGCTTAATTTGATCACATTTACGATAATTTTTGCAGTAATTGGTGGTATTGGTTGGGCCATTATGGTTGGAATGATTTTGCCATTTTTAGCTTCGTGGCTTGGCGTTATGACCGGTGTTGGATTTATTGATGCCTATTATGTTCCTTTTGTGCCGTACATGATTTTTACGTTTGGTTCGATCGCTTGGTTAATGGCCGTTATTGAATCCATGGTTGCAGGACCTATTGTTGCGCTTGGTGTCACTCATCCGGAGGGACATGATGCGCTGGGTAAAGCTGAGCAAGCCATTATGATATTAGTGAATATCTTTTTAAGACCTGCGATGATGATTATTGGTTATATATCAGCTATTGCCTTGAGTTACGTCGCTGTTTTTGTTCTCAATAGTGGTTTTTCGCAATTGATGACTTTTCTTTTACCGGAGAAGAGTCGTGGTATGCTGATGAGCGCGGTAAAAGCTACGAGTGAGTTGGGGAAGACAGAACAGGGCGCTTTGGGTAGTCCCTACTACAATTGGACTGCTGTTTATGCTGTATTCTTTTGTCTCGTTACGTATACAAGCCTCTATTTAACGGTGGTTCAGAAATCATTTACTTTGATTCATGCATTGCCCGATAAAATACTACGATGGATAGGATCTCAAGGTGAGTCGTACGGCCAGGATACGGCACAATGGGCGGAAGAATCGAAAGGTCAGGTGAAGGATGCTGGGGAAGCAACCGGTAAGTCCAGTATGAAAACGGGTAGTTCTGTTATGAGTGCGGCTGAGTCCGCTTTGGTCAGCGCGAACAAAGGTGCTTCTGGAGGTAGTTCAACAGCTACTTAATTTCACCACATTCACCGAAAAGCCATATTTGGCGCCAAATATGGCCGTTCCTTACCGATATTCCTCTTTTGTTCCCGCAATAATCAACTTATATACCCGATCGCTGATAATCCCTTGATTAAGCTTTTCTTTAGCATCCAGGGTCATCAGCTGACCTCTTTGTCTGACGAGTTTTCGAGTCGTAGTCGTTACCTCATTTGGGTCACTTTCCAAAAGTATATCTCGGGCTTCTTCGTCAAAAACAAGATACTCACGCAAGGCAACGCGTTTATCGTCAACTGTGGGAACTAATTTTTGCCAAATACACAGACGTATGGTTTCTAAAATATCAATGGTTCGGCCAAGGCGCTCTTCACCGGCAAATGAGGTGACTAATCGACGCATGGTTTCCGCTACACCTGATGTATGCAATGTCGTATAGACAGGATGTCCGGTAAGTGCTGCTTCCAGTGCAGCGCTGATTGTTTCGGCATCTCGACACTCTCCAACCATGATTAACCTTGGCTTTCTTCGCAACGCGTTGCGTACGCCTTCGGCAAATGTGGGTAAATGGCGGGGAATTTCCGATTGGCTCACGATGGATGAGGTTGTCTCAATTTCATCGAACACAAACTCGATAGGTGCTTCATAGGTCAGCACTTTACGGTTGGAGTCTTCTTTTTCAATCAAATCTCGAATGATTGAGGCTAATAATGTTGACTTACCTGAACCAGTAGCGCCGGTTATAAAAACAATGCCTTCTTGAGGTGCCAACGCCTTTATAATATTCTCAGGCAAGCCCATGGTGTCAAGTCTTGGTGGGGTAGTAGGAATGGTCCGTAGGGTAATTTGTATGGCATCGTGGCCGTCTACTAAGCAGGCGGTGGCATTCACACGATATCGAAAACGCACGCCTCGGTTCGGGCGAAATTCATAATGTGTATCGATGTCTCTACCCGATAACAGTTGTGTGGTGGCATTGGGTCCATAAATGCTGTTGATTAAATCGCCTATTTCCGTATTAGATAACGGGCGATTGGTGATTTTTAATAAGTTACCGTATACTTCGATGTAAATCGGCGCACCAGTTTGGACGGTGATATCGGATGCATTTAATCGTTGAGCATGCTCCAGCATTTTATCCATGAATACAGGTGTGAACCGAGTTGGTTCATCAGGCATTAAGTAATCAGTCATAATCAACTCTAAGTAATCGGGTCAATAATAGGGTGCCATGTTTTATTTGAGATCTTAATTTGGGCTGACACGATACGTTGTTCCATCGTATTAAATTGCTCGAGTACTTCCTCATCTTTTTCAATAGCGGCTCGCCATTCTGTACTGTTCATATTTAAAGCCGGTAAAGCGGTTATGCGTAGTACCCTATCATCAATGTGTATTTCCTCTCCGTCTCCTGTGATCCCTAAATCAGTATGGGAAACATAGGGAGGGGAAACCATATTCATAGCTAGTAATTTACGATATAAGATCATGCCCGTAAAGTCTTCTTTAATGCGAGCTATGCTTTCTTCGAGAATCGTATTGGCTTGATCCACACCTTGCTGCCAACCCTTTTCAACGTAGGCACTCCAGATCTCACGTTCCTCTTTTGTTGTTGGTAAGAGACTAACATGAGGGTAGTCAGGTTTTGAGTAGTCCATCCAAAGGTATTGACGCCATTGGGGAGGGGTTGTAACGAAGTGAGCTTGTTTGGAGACTTTGTAAGTACGATCCGAGATACGAATTGTTTGCGTATCAGCGAGGTTTAATGTGTTACGTCCTTCCAGTAAGACGGGTGGTAATATATTGTGCTCGAGCAATAGAGCATTAAAATCATAAATAGCGTCAAGATTGCGAGTTTGCTTTACCAGTTGATCATCGATTGTTTTTGCGCGCCAGGCCAAACCGGATTGAGCTCCTAAACTGAGAGCAGTTTCTTTGATTGCCATTTCACGAATATGTCCGGTAGATTCTTTTTTCTGTCGACCATTTGTTTTTTTGACAGTTGACATAGCCTGCAGGCCGGCTAATGAGTCCGTATTGCCGACTTGCAACGATTGATTGCTTGTTGACGTACATGATACGGCAAGCAGCACCACCAAGACTATGTAGGTTCTACGAATAAATATTAGCATATCGCAATTCAACAACCTGACTGTTAGGGTAAACGTGAATAAATGCTTTACGTCCTGCTTGGTAATCAATATTTCGTAGTATCTCTCCTAGACTTTGATCCTTTAAATCGATACTAACTAGAATAGGAACGGCGGGTGCTTGACCAAGCACTCTCATACGATAATGTGCCGCGTTCGCAATTCGTTGGGTAAGTTCAGCAATGGGACCAGACCAATCAACGGAGGCATGAGTTTGCAGGCCGTAAGAATTAGGAATAGTTAATATATTATCACTATTCGGTGGAGTAAGTACTTTTTCTGTTTTTGCCATCAGCAACATGGAATCGCTCACGGAATTAGCCGCCTCAGCAAGCTTAATGGTTGCATCATCGCTTGGCCCATTCGATGGTGGTTTCTTGAAAGTGGTGCTTGCACATCCTGTCAAACATATTGTGACCAGGAAAAGCACGATAAGTTTATTCTTCATTTTATTATTATGCTTTGGGGTCGTTGAGTATTAATAGAGATTGAAACAGGAGCGACGAAGCTTGTCAAGGGACTTTCTGATATAAAGCATAAACAACTTGGCCCGCTCGTTTTAATTTAAGTTGTTTCCAGATAATGGGATCAAGTGTGACTTCCTCTGGCGATTCGAGATAGAGTAATCCGCCCTTTTTAAGTAAGCTTGTATTGCCTATAACAGGAATGCAATTTAGAAGATGAGGTTTGGCAAAGGGAGGATCAAGAAATATCAAATCAAATTGTTGCGTAGCTAGTAACGCTTGTTGTTTGATGTAGTCTTCAGCATCTGCTTGTATTACCGATAGCTTAGGTGACTGAAACGAGGCGCTTATCGTTTTCAAATTGCTAAATGCTTTGGTGTTTTGCTCAATCATGATAACCTGCGCTGCGCCACGTGAGAACGCTTCAAATCCCAATGCGCCACTTCCGGAAAATGCATCTAAGCAGCATGCATTGCGTATATCATGCATAAGCCAGTTGAAAACGGTTTCTCGAATTCGGTCAGACGTCGGGCGCAACCCATCTACGACTGGAAAAGTTAATTTTTTGCCCCGGTATTGACCGGCAATAATACGAATGGATTGTTTCAAAAGAAGGGTTTATTTGGATCATAAGATGTTATAATGGCACATTCGTCCTTTTTTGTATAGTCTATACGATGATTAAGTGGTTAAAAAAAATTCATAATTCGTCTGATACCCAGGCAGAGCTAATGGAAGCTACGCAGGAACACGATAGTTCAATACCGCAGGATCGGACTATTGATGTTCAACACGATGGTGTTTTTGCTCGTATTAAACGAGGGCTAAGTAAAACACGCAATCAATTAGGAGCGGGTATTGGCCGTTTATTGTTGGGTAAAAAAGAGATTGACGCGGCATTATTGGATGAACTGGAGATATTATTACTTTCTGCTGATCTCGGATTTGATATGACCACGAAAATTTTGCACGAGCTCAGTGATGATCTGAAACGAAACCAATTAGGCGATGGCGATGCGGTATTTACCCAGTTAAAAAAACGCTTACAACTGACTTTGTCAGTGAATGCAAAACCATTACTATTGAGTTCGGACAGTGAGTTTCCGTTTGTCATTTTAATGATTGGTGTTAATGGTGCCGGAAAAACAACGACGATTGGAAAATTGGCTAAACAATATCAGCAGCAGGGCAAAAAAGTTATGTTAGCCGCAGGAGATACTTTTCGTGCTGCCGCTGTCGAGCAGTTGCAAGTATGGGGCGAGCGTAATCAGATACCGGTGATTGCACAGCACACGGGTGCCGATAGTGCTTCGGTGATTTTTGACGCATTCCAAGCCGCCAAATCGCGAGGCATTGATGTATTAATTGCAGATACCGCTGGGCGTTTGCATACCCAACATAATTTAATGGATGAACTGAAAAAAGTGAAACGGGTATTGCAAAAAATTGATCCGTCAGCGCCGCATGAAACCATGTTGGTTTTGGATGCGGGTATCGGTCAAAATGCCTTGAATCAAGCTCGTCAATTCAATAATTCCATTGGATTAACGGGGATTACAATGACAAAATTAGATGGTACTGCCAAAGGTGGGATTTTATTTGCCATTGCTAATGAATTGGGGATACCATTTCGGTATATCGGTATTGGTGAAGGAATTGATGATTTGCGGCCTTTTGATGCGCCGCAATTTGTGGATGCAATTTTTTATGATGATCACATTTAATCAAGTAAGTAAAAAATATCCTGGTGGCTATGATGCGTTGAGTCAGGTTGACTTTTCGCTAGCAAAGGGCGAAATGGCGTTTTTGACAGGGCATTCTGGTGCTGGGAAGAGTACCATGCTGAACCTTCTTGCCATGTTAGATAGACCGTCTTCTGGCAAAATAGTCGTTAATGGTGAATCGTTAAGTCAGTTGAAACGTCGGGATATTGCTCGTTATCGTTCAAATCTAGGCATTACGTTTCAGTCGCCTTATCTACTTCAAGATCGCACTGTTTTTGCTAATGTTGCTTTGCCATTACAAATTCAAGGTGGGTTGCCGCATGTTATTACAAAACGAGTACATGCTGCGTTGGACATGGTGGGGCTATTGTCTAAACAAAACATGTTGCCCGTGCATTTATCGAGTGGTGAGCAACAGCGAGTGGGTATTGCGCGTTCGGTTGTACATAAGCCGGCATTGTTACTGGCTGATGAACCAACAGGTAATTTAGATCCTGCTTTATCGTCTGATATGATGACTCTTTTTACAGAATTGAACCAGGCAGGTGTTGCGATATTGGTTGCTACGCATGATTTGCCCTTAATAGCAGGAACTAGGCATCGTATCGTTGTGCTTAAAGGAGGGCGAGTAACATGATGACTATGCGCTCATGGATAGCTTTTCATAAACAGGCATTTCTGAACAGTCTAGCTTTTCTTTGGCGTGGACGGTGGTCAACGTTAATGACGGTTCTGGTGATTGCGATGACGTTGATGATGTCCGCGATGTTTTGGGTGGTTACGAACAATGTTTCTCGACTCACAGTGGATTGGCGGCAAAGTGGTCGTATCTCTCTTTACCTAGATGTGGGGCTATCAGAGGCCGATGAAGCGAGTTTATTAGCACGCGTTCGTGCAACACCTGGCGTTGGTGAGGCGAGTGTGAAAACTTCCGCAGAAGGGCTTGCGGCACTGCAAATGCAAGATGGAATGCAGGATATCATGCATTATTTACCGGAAAACCCTCTACCAGCCGTGATTGACGTTATGCCAGCACCTACTGTTCATTCAGCTGAGGTAATCGCCGCGCTGTATCAAACGATAAAAACGTATCCCCACATTGAACAGGCCAAATTGGATATGGAGTGGATTGGTCGTCTGTTTGCCTTTTTTAGCTTTGTAACGAAACTGGTGCATTCGTTGATGGTGATGTTAGCAATAGCCGTGGTTTTGATTATAGGTAATACCTTACGTATGATTATACATGATCGTCATGATGACATTGTTGTGTTAAAACTCGTGGGTGCAGGGGATGCCTTTATCATGCGTCCTTTTTTATACACAGGCGTATTGTATGGTTTGTTGGCCGCTATTGTTGCCGTAATTTGCGTGGATTTGTTTGTTCTGAGTTTAGATGCGGGACTTAATCAATTATTTGCGTCCTACCAAATACATTACACGTTGTCTGGTATGTCAATGGGTCAAACAGGCTTGTTAGTGATGTGCGCCATCCTGTTAAGTTGGTTAGGTGCACGATTGTCGGTTAAGAAGCATATTACGTAACTACTCACTCCGTTCTCCGAGCGTCAACAGCACCCTCCGAGCAGCTTACGATTAATTGATAATTTTGATTAAGATATAATCAAAATATTGAATGCGATAGTTGAAATATGATATACTGCGTCCGAGAAATATATCATTGTCTTGTCATGTGGAGATTGTTATGAGTACTCAGTTGCAATTGTCTGGTATGAACTTTCCGGTAGGGAGTCTCGAGGCATATATTCAACGAGTGAATCAAATACCTTTGTTAAGTGCTGAAGAGGAATATGATTTTGCTGAGCGTGTTCAGGAGCATGGGGATTTAGAGGCGGCGCGGTCACTTGTTTTGGCTCACTTGCGGTACGTCGTACGAGTCGCGCGCGGGTATTCTGGTTATGGACTACCACTCAGTGATTTGATTCAAGAAGGCAATGTTGGTTTGATGAAGGCCGTTAAACGGTTTAATCCAAAAATGGGCGTGCGTTTGGTTTCATTTGCTGTTCATTGGATTAAAGCAGAAATTCATGAATTTGTGATACAAAATTGGCGCATTGTTAAAATAGCCACTACGAAGGCACAACGAAAATTATTTTTTAACCTGCGTCATATGAAAAAACGCTTAGGTTGGTCCAGTAATGATGAAGTGGATGAAATTGCTACTCATTTAGGAGTCAAACGTGAAGACGTTTGGGAAATGGAACGACGTTTGAATGCCATGGATGAGTCGTATGATTCGACCGCTATTGGTGATGACGAGAAATCGTATAAAGCGGCGCCCGCTGATTATTTACAAGACAACAGTGCTAATCCCGCGCATATATACGAACAAACAGACACCGATACGAATCAGTATGAACGCTTGCATGCGGCTTTAGAGTCTTTAGACGAACGCAGTCAGGATATTTTGCAACAACGGTGGCTAAGTGACGACAAAGTCGTTACATTGCACAACTTGGCTGAGAAATACAACGTATCCGCCGAGCGTGTGCGTCAATTGGAAAAAAATGCCATGAAAAAATTGCGCCAACATATGGAACTGGCTGAAACTAGCGGATTTTAGTTGAGCCTGCTAATTGGACTTTGGACAAAAAGACATGAGGCTTTTTTCATGTCTTTCTGTCCAAGAAACTTGAGATCCATTACTCTCAACCAGTACATTAATTACACTATATGCAACTTTTTCATAAAATAGATCAATTTCACCTAGTAATATATGTCTGTAAATTTCACAGATCTGAAATTATTTGGACGGAATTGCATGCGTTTTTTTGCATGCAGTTTTGTCCAAAGTCCAATGTTTAATCATATCAAAACTCCGTCGACGGGGTTAGTTGGTAGCGTTCGCGATATTGTTTTTGGGCCAGATCAACCATGTTGATTGTGTTGTTTTTCATTGTCTCGTCTTCGGCCGTTGGACGCTGTCGTTTACGGTTCAAATTAGCGATTGGATCCAGTTTTGTAACTGGGCCCAGTATTAAATTAATTCCCAGTCTGGCACAGATCCCTTGTAGAGACAGTGAGCGATAGGCGGCACCATTATCGACAATTAGTTTTTTAGGTAATCCCTTCTTCAATAAGGCTTGTTTTAAAACACCCTCAATTTGGGTGTCAGTGCGTCGATACCTCCACGCAAGTAAGCATAGTACCATCGCTCAATGGCTTGCGGGCTGACATGAACCCGCTTTGAATCGGGGATGCTGTAAGTTCGACTTGCGATATCATGGATTAGTATTTTTAGTTCACCACGAGATAACTTTTCTCGAGAAATGAGGGGGCCAAGCAGCATGACACGAAAAATCGCGACAGGATGAAGGGGTTGATGCATTGTGTTTCTCCGCTTATAAACAGGAAAACGAAGTAAAACATGATTAGATTTTGCTCGGAAGTTGTCAAAGTGTGTGGGTTGACCTAACCGATTGATTTTTAAGCATCTAAACTTGCTTGTATGTTAAAAGATCATGGGACAATTACTCCGCTTTGATGGCAATACCACATCGCCTTGGATAAATTCATTTTTTTAATGCATGAAGACCAGAACGACAGAAAGTCAGGACAGCGGCCAAGCTCATCTGGGAACAGCGATTTTAATTCATGCGCAAGGTCATGAAATCGTTCCTGCAACCAATCCCACCAACGCTTACAAGTTGAACGGCTGGGAATGTGCTGTCTACTGATTTCATTTAATGACTTTCCAAGCAAGCAGGCCAATAAAATAGCCTGTTGAATGGGCCAAGGATACCAACGACGTGGTGGTATGCATTCTGGCAATACGGAACAGGTTTTTCTGCAATAAGGGCATATGTAACGCTGAATAATAACGGGGTTGAGCGAGTCCCTTCCTTTGTTTTCTCGATCAGATTGTCGTTCGTAAGTCGCATGACAATGTAATCCCGCCATACCACAGAACCAACATTCTTGAGGGCGAAGCTCTATGGATTGTGTAGTTTGTTTGAAACAATACTGTTCTAATGTTGCAATATCAGGTAAAATTACTCGCATGACCGACTCCTTTGTTTTGTTATACTTTTGCGCAAACAAATTATAATGCAAACATGGTGTTCGGTCATTTTTTTTATTTGTCTCGGTGTATTTGCAATGAATCGCTGGAAATAGGCTGAAAAAACACTTGAATAGGATGAGATGAAACCTGGAAGAAAGGGTTAATTAGTTAGAGACGTTACACTCAATCACAAAAAGATATACGCAAAAAGCATCCAAATATCGAGTTTCTTCCGCTGCAACTTCGATTAATTAAATACACCATTAACGATATAGTCTATATCATAGGCACTACACTGATAAATAGTGAAATATATAAGACTGATGAATTCCAGGACATTTACCACTCTCGATGGGGAATTGAGGAGCTTTATAAAATTTCTAAGATTCTGATTGATGTCGAGGATTTTCACGCTAAAACCGAGCATGGGGTGAAGCAAGAATTATTTGCGCATTTTGTTATAATTACGTTGAGCAGGATTTTTGCAGCAGAGGCAACGGTTTAAATCAGAACATGATTAATATAATGGCTTATTGCGATAAAAAATAACAAGCCACTAAGTAAATGGCATGATTTCTTAAGTAAATGCCATTGTCTCCCCAACCCTCTCCTGCGGAAGAACACCGGTTTTCTTGCCAACTTCACGTCGCGGGAGGGGGCAGATCGCGCTAACTGATGAAGCTACGTGCACATACCTCACACGTCAACACGAGAATTAAAACGTACGTTTGTGGCCGCGCGCAGTATAGTTGTACATGGTCTGCCCGTAAAACATGATTTAACGTTGACGAGGCACTAGTTGAGAATCACATTAATTAAGCTATACTCAAGACGGGTCATACTATATTTAAGGAAATAGTTATGTCAAAATCAAGAATGAGTCGTTCTGAATTATCGAGTGCCGCTAACCGAAGCTGGCGTTGGTTATTAGGTCTTGGAGTTTTATTTATTCTACTGAGTTTTATAGGTTTAGGTCAATTAGTTGGTTTAACCCTAATTAGCATTGTCTTTTTAGGATTTCTATTCGTCATTGCGGGTCTTGCACAGTTTCTCGATGTCTTTACTAGTATCAAATGGAAAACATCCATCGGACATGGACTGGTCGCGCTTTTTTATATGGCGATTGGTGGACTCATTATCTATGATCCAATATTGGCATCTACAATCGTTACGCTTCTAATTGCTTGGATCTTTATTGTCATAGGTATTATTCGTTTTATTATGGCGCTGTCACTTAGGGCCGATACGGCAGGATGGTTTTTTATACTCATCAGCGCTGTTGCCGCACTTGTGTTGGGTATATTGATCCTCTCACATTGGCCAATGAGTGGCTTATGGATCATCGGTATGCTGATTTCTGTTGAACTGATGATAAGCGGCTGGACTTATATTTTTCTAGCCTTCGCAATGCGAAAATCGTTGCAATAACGTGATGTAGGTAGCGGATTGCGGAGTCGAAAGATCCCGCAATCTTTGCAGTTTACGGAGTAAGCAATTCCCCTTATGCGACTTCTTTTTGATAACGGGCAATACTGTTCAAGATTTCTTGATGAGCAGCGTCTTTGCCTTCCCATCCTTCTACTTTAACCCATTTTCCGGCTTCCAAATCTTTGTAATGCTTAAAGAAGTGCTCTAATGACAAAATAAACGCTTTAGGAAAATCGCTATACGTTTGAATATCTTCATATAGGCTAGATAACTTGCTCGTAGGTACTGCTAACAATTTGGCATCAATACCAGATTCATCGGTCATTTTCATCATACCAATAATGCGGGCCCTGATTACAGAACCGCAAATCACCGGTACGGGAGTCACAACCAACACATCAACCGGATCACCATCTTCTGATAACGTTTGAGGAATATATCCATAATTAGTTGGGTATACCATGGATGTCGACAAAAATCGATCAACAAACAACGCGCCTGAGTCTTTATTGACCTCGTACTTCACAGGCTGACCATTCATGGGAATTTCAATAATAACATTCACTTCATTAGGCACATCACGGCCACTATCAATGTTCATCAAACTCATTGTGCAAACACCTATTCAATTAATGCGGGCCTACATTATGCTAAAAATCATTTTAAAAGGCAAAGGATGAGATTTGGATTTTGGATAAAACAACATGAATAAAGCCTCATGTCGTTTTGTCCAAAGTCCAAATGAGATATAATAGAAAATTATTTGCCAACTATAGAGTAATTATGTGTTTATTTTGTAAAATTGCCCAAGGCGATATACCGGCAACAATTGTGTATGAAGACTCTGAAATTATAGCATTCCATGACATTGCTCCTCAGGCTCCCACACACTTATTGATCATTCCTAAGGAACATATTGCAACGCTTAACGACACAAACAGTAACCACGAACAATTATTAGGAAAACTCATCATCACGGCAAAAAATCTAGCTCAATCTCAAGGATTAAGCGAACCAGGATATCGCTTAGTCTTTAACGTGAATGCGCATGGAGGGCAAGCCGTGTATCATATCCACTTACATTTGTTGGGTGGACGACAGTTGGCATGGCCACCAGGTTAAACCTTATCAGGATAAATTAAATGCAAAACATATATAAAAAACTATTGACAGATATCGGCGAAGACGTTAATCGCGAAGGATTACGAGATACTCCCGAACGCGCTGCAAATGCCCTTCTTTATTTAACCAAAGGGTATCGAGAAAATTTGGATGATATTATTAATGGTGCATTATTTGAATCCGATATGAATGAAATGGTTATTGTCAAGAATATCGAAATGTATTCGATGTGTGAGCACCATTTACTACCCTTTTTGGGCAAATGTCATGTTGGATACTTACCGAAAGGTAAAGTGATTGGCTTATCTAAAATTGCACGAATTATTGATTACTTTGCACGAAGGTTGCAGATACAAGAGCGATTAACAGCCGAAGTAGCCCATTGTATTGGACAAATTACTGGAGCACGCGGTGTGGCCGTGGTAATGGAAGCCCAGCATCTTTGTATGATGATGCGAGGTGTTGAAAAACAAAATTCCGTAATGACCACATCCGTTATGTTGGGAGAAATGCGGGACAATCCAGCAAGCCGCATGGAGTTTTTAAATCTAATACAGTAAGAAATTGGACTTTGGACAAAAAGACATGAGGCTCTTTTCATGTCTTTTTGTCCAAAGTCCAAACTACCATCAAACGATGCTTTAATCGTAACTACTCACTCCGTAGAAAGGAACGGCCATATTTGGCGCATCTTGAACGAAAACGATTTCGAACAATGCTCATCCCGGCCTTCGCCGGGACAGGCCAGGCCTAGGTATGCTGCGCTTGTTCGAAACCGTTTTCGTTCAACCTGCACTCAAATCTGACCGTTCTCCGAGCGTCAATAGCACCCTCCGAGCAGTTACTTTTAATCTTCCGATGAGTCGTCGTTGATCTCATCAGAAGTGGCCGCTTCGTGCTCAACAGCAACTTCTTTTTGTGTGGAACCTGGTTTATCTTTCCATTCAAGCTTCACACGGCCTTGTTTATCTACGCCAGCAACAAACACGTCGATATCCTGACCTTCTTGTAAAACGTCCTCAACCTTTTGTGAACGTTCAGCGCAAATTTGAGAAATATGCAATAAACCATCCTTACCTGGTAACAAGTTAATGAACGCACCAAAATCAACGATTTTGCTCACTTTACCATGGTAGGTTTGTCCCACTTCAATATCAGCAACTAATGCTTTAATTTGACGTTGAGCTTCATCTAAAGCATCCAGGTTTGGTGAAAATAATTGCACTAGTCCGGTATCATCAATATCAATCGATACACCGGTAGATTCAATTAATCCTTTAATTGTTGCGCCACCCTTACCAATAACTGTCCGAATTTTGTCTTCAGCGACTTTCATCGTCACAATGCGTGGAGCATGTTCTGATAACTCATCACGATGTTCGGACAATGCATTATTCATCACATCCAATATATGCAAACGGCCTGCGTGTGCTTGATCAAGGGCCTGCTCCATAATGTCTTTGGTTATCCCTTTGATTTTAATATCCATCTGCAATGCTGTGACACCTTTCGACGTACCAGCGACTTTAAAGTCCATATCGCCCAAATGATCTTCATCACCCAAAATGTCGGTTAATACAGCAAATCGATCGCCCTCTTTAATCAAGCCCATGGCAACACCGGCAACTGGTGCTTTTAATGGTACACCAGCATCCATAAGTGCCAAACTCGTACCGCAAACCGTAGCCATTGAGCTCGAGCCATTGGATTCAGTGATTTCGGATACTACGCGCAATACATAAGGGAACTCAGCATTCGATGGAAGTACCGCCATTAGACTACGACGAGCTAAACGCCCGTGACCGATTTCGCGACGTTTGGGACTGCCCATCATGCCTGTTTCGCCCACCGAATAAGGAGGGAAATTATAATGCAGCATGAATCGGTCTTTCATTTCGCCTTCTAGTTTATCCAATATTTGTGCATTTCTATCATTACCCAAGGTTGCTGCAACAATCGCTTGCGTTTCTCCACGAGTAAATAAAGCAGAGCCGTGTGCGCGATCCAACACTTTCGTACGAATAGTGATTGGGCGTACCGTTTGACGATCACGACCATCAATACGTGGCTCACCATCCAAAATACGATTTCGAACATGATTTTTGACCAAGGTTTCAAACTCAACAACAACAGACTCACTTACCAAGCCCTCTTGTTCAGCAACGAGCGTGTTGCATGTTTGTTGACGAAGTTCATCGAGGCGTTGGTAACGTTGTTGTTTGTCTTTTAATAAATAAGCCTGAGTGATTTCTGTGGCAGCAAGTGTCTCAACACGTTTCGCCAAGGCAACATCAGCCACTGCGTCTTTCCAATCCCAACCTGACTTACCGACTTCTTCGGCAAGCTCATTGATGCCTTTAATCACGCCCTTCATCATTTCATGACCGAACATGACTGCGCCCAACATCACTTCTTCACTCAATTCACGTGCTTCCGATTCCACCATCAAAATGGCATCGTCTGTTCCTGCAACCACTAAATCTAGCGCTGATTTCTCAAGTGCCTTCGGTCCTGGATTCAATAAGTAGATGCCATCTTGATAGCCCACACGAGCACCACCAATTGGACCATGGAATGGTAAACCCGATATAGACAAGGCTGCAGAAGCCCCAATCATGGCTACGATATCGGCAGGCACTTCTGGGTTAAGCGACATAACGGTTGCAATGATTTGCACTTCATGACGGAAATTATCAGGAAATAATGGACGCAGCGGTCTATCAATCAAGCGAGAGCGTAACGTTTCTTCTTCACTTAAGCGCCCTTCGCGTTTATTGAATCCGCCGGGGATTTTACCAGCAGCGTATGTTTTTTCTTGATAGACAACCATCAATGGGAAAAAATTATTTTTTTCAGCACCGTTTTTTTTTGCAACAACGGTAACCAGCACCTGTGTGCCATTCATCGATGCAAACACTGCGCCGTCTGCTTGTCTTGCTATTTCACCCGTTTCTAAAACTAAAGTGTGTTCGCCAAATTGTATTTTTTTAGTAATCTTAGTAGCCACGTTTTGTTACCTCGTTAAATGAGAGGAAAAATAAAAAGGGCGCAAAGAAATGCGCCCTTAAATAATACTTTATAACAGCCAACGGATGATAATCATATCGAAAAAAATCAATAGGAATCCCTTAGGCCTAAGCTTAGAATCAAAGCACTATAGCGAGTTTGATCTTCTTTTTTTAAGTATTTCAAGAGCTTACGTCGTTTGTTGACCAACGCCTGCAAACCACGACGTGAATGAAAGTCTTTTTTATGTTGTTTAAAATGCTCGGTCAAATACTTGATACGACCGGTCATCAAAGACACTTGAACTTCAGACGATCCGGTATCACGATCAGAACGCTTGAATTCATTAATAATTTCTGCTGTTTGCACGCTCGTTAGCGTCATTATGTACTCCTGAACATTAACTGGCCTCAAATTTTTAAATTAACTTGAGATTTTATTTCTACGAAAGGCGCATATTCTAACAAGCCATTCAATAATAAACAAGAGCTATTGCGATATGATTTAAACATGATTTTAATTCCGAGTAAACCATGTCAAAATGATTGTCTTTTGCCTGTCATCACTCTATGCAAACTACGTACAAACATATTCCCATAGAACAATTACAACGAGGTCGTTATCAGCCCAGGCAATCATTTGACGCGGAGGGCCTTCAAGATCTGGCCCAATCCATCCAATCCCAAGGATTAATTGAACCATTGATTGTGCGTGACGTAACGCACGATAGTGCCTCGGTTATGGTTTCACCATCTCAAGAAGGCGAAACAACAATCGGCTCCCACGACCGCTATGAAATTATTGCTGGAGAACGCCGATGGCGAGCCGCTATGATGGCGGGTTTGACGGAAGTTCCGTGCTTAATCAGTGACTACAGTGACGAACAAGCAGCAGCCGTTACCTTAATTGAAAACATACAACGCGCCGATTTAAACTTAATTGAGGAAGCAACAGGCTATCAGCGACTCATTCATGAATTTCGATTTAGCCAAGATGATATTGCTAGTTTGATTGGTAAATCTCGCAGTCATATTGCCAATCTTTTACGATTACTCACGTTGTGTCCTGATGTCCAAACCATGCTACGCAATCAACAGCTATCTCTTGGACACGCTCGTATGCTGGTTGGATTAACTACGAACTTACAAAAGCAATTTGCAGACCACGTCATGACGAGCAATTGGTCGGTTCGACGACTAGAACATGAAGTCCGTGCCAGCAAACAGGTCTCCATAATATCTCAGTCTCCGATTCATGATTGTGATAGAATCCATTTGCAAACGGCTCTTGCCGAATATATGGGTGCTCCCGTCGAAATTACCCATGATTCTGATCAAGGCGGTGTATTGAAAATAAAGTTTTTTGACAACGACACACTATCAGGTCTTCTAGAACGCATGGGCATGCGATATGATTAACAAAATACAATGACTTACAAGGATTCATCAGAATGAAACGGATATTTACAAGCGTCGTAGCATGCCTTCTCTGCTCAAGTGCTCTTGCAACGAACTTGCAACGACCTATTGATAAAATTATTAACCAAATTGATCCCAACATTAATATGGGAATGATGGTCGTTGATTTAAATACCGGTGAAACATTATATCAACGTAACGCAACCAATACGTTCACACCAGCCAGTAATATGAAATTATTTTCAGATGCGGCAGCTTTATTAGTTTTAGGACCTGACTATCGTTTCCAAAGTCGACTCAGTACCGATGCAACATCACTACGAGATGGCATCTTAACGGGCTCCCTTTATCTGTATTTACCGGGTGATCCGTCCTTTACTCAAGGACATTTAGATATTTTATTTGCCCAATTACCAACGTGGGGTATTCATCGTATTCAGGGCAACGTCGTACTGGTCAGTGATCACAGTACTATCGCACCCCATGCTCCCGGTGTCGTTCCAAACGATCTAACCTACAGTTATGGTGCACCAACAGCCCCTCTCATGGTTGATGAAAATCGCCTCACCGTAACGGTTAATCCATCGTACCGAGTTGGCGAACCCGCTATTATTGAATACAGTGCTCCAAACGATACCTTTGTTCTCGATAACCACGTGAAAACCGCAGCAGCCGCAAGTCATTGTGGCGTCGGGGTTAAAACAACATCTGATAATCACCTTCTCGTGCAGGGCTGCATTAGTCTAGGTCAAGGTGCGGTTCAAGCTCGAATCCCTATCGCTCATCCATTAAGTTACGCACAAGTGCTCATAAGAAATCGTTTAGAGAATGTCAATGTGACATTAGACGGGCAAGTCCTGCTAGGCCAACCACCTCAAAAAACATTATTATTAGCGACGCACGCCTCAAAACCAATTACTCAATTAATGGCGGATACTCTGAAGCCATCTGATAATTTGTATGCCGATAGCTTATTTTTACATGCCGCAGAAACCATCCATGGATCACCATTAAATTGGCAACAGTCACAACCAATCGTGAAAAATTTCTTACAGCAGCAAACAGGAATCAACTTACAAAATGCCGTCCTGATCGATGGCTCTGGTTTATCACGCCAAGACTTACTGACGCCCTTGCAAACTGTTGGTTTATTAAGATACTTACATGATCGCTTTCCACTAGCCTATGAATACATTGCCGCATTACCCATAGCAGGACAAGACGGTACGCTGCTGCGACGTTTTCGCAAACCCACTCAACGAGGGTTTCTTCGAGCTAAAACGGGCTCTATGACTGGAATAATGAGTTTGTCCGGATATTTATATTCCGCAAATGCTCACACGTTAGCATTTGCCATCTATATCAATACGCGCCATGGTACGAGTCCTTCTATATCCGGTCGCTATCGCGGAATGGTTGATGCCTTATGTGATTTCTTATTACAACAAAAACCCGATAACAAACGAGTGACACCCACGGCCAATCCACATGCTCGAGTAGCATTCCAGCAACAACCCTCACTGTCCGATAAAACTCAAGTACGACATGCTAAATGGCGTAGAATTGAGTATGCGCTGAAACAGGCACTAAAGAATCAACCAATAAGCATTATATTCAGAAATGAACAGCTGGTGCTCATAGACCACGGAGCAGACGTGAACAGAACTTGGTCTGCCATTCAATCTGTAGGTAAAAAATATTCATTTGCAGTCGCTTTACACGGCAAATCAGCACCAACGAGCAATAAACAAATGCCGCTATTGATGTGGGTAAACAATGGCTCAGATAATCTGCGAACTTGGTATTTAAGAGAGACTGTGGGGTAATTGGATTTGGGACAGAGCATGATCCTAATCCAAATTAACATGCCGCTTTAACACTCTCAATTCACTTTGTAAGCGCTCAAGCTTATCCATTAACTCCAAAGCCAACACAATTCCAGGTGAATTAATCCCCAGATCGGCATGCAGCCGACATGCCGAATGAATTCGATTTAACATAGTCAAATCAAACATTAATTGCTTGCTAGGCCGCTTAACCTCAGAAAGCAAACCGTGCTCGAGCAATTCCAGTAAGGCCTCTTCTGCAATTCCTTGTCTTTCGCACACATCGATGAACGTCACGCTGTGCTGCTCATCAACCAACACGCCTACCGTAATCGTTGTCTTAGACATGCTTATTCTCCAATTGTTCACGCGGATTAAATGGCATTTCCTGGGCCATAGATTGATAAAGCGCTTTACCTGCATCCGTTGTGGGTTGTGGAATGACAATTTTTAGCAAAATATATTGATCGCCTGGCGTCGATCCGGGTAGACCACGTTTTTTTAAACGTAACGTTTGTCCGCCCTGTGAGTTAGGTGGAATTTTTAAATCAACGTTCCCACCCAAGGTTGGAACCAAAACCGTACTGCCTAAGGCGGCCTCCCATGGCGTTACGGGTAAAGTGATATAAATATCATTTTCCACCACATCAAATAAAGGATGTCGCTCAACTTGAATGGTAATATATAAGTCGCCAGGTGCTCCACCAGCTAAAAGAGCGGGTTCGCCTTTACCTACCAACCGAATTTTTTGCCCCGTTTTGACACCCGCAGGAATTCTTACTCGAAGTGTTTGGTGACCACCTTTCCCACCGTGGGCCGGTAATTCAATCGCCTTCATCACTCCTTTAAAAGCGTCTTCCAAACCAATATGAATCGAACCATGTAAGTCGGCTCCTCCACGACGCTGCTCGTGAAAGCCTCGTCCACCAAAAAGAGTCTCAAATAAATCAGCATCAATCCCTTCTGCACCATGAAAACCTTGGCCCGCGTTAGCCCAAGCATGTTGTTGCTGAGAAGGACCCGCACTTTGGTTGGGTGCTCCGGCCGCCCCATAAAGATCATACGTTTTACGTTTTTCAGGATCTTTTAAAACCTCATATGCCGCACCTAGCTCTTTAAACTTTTCTTCGGCACCAGGCTCTTTATTCAAATCCGGATGGTACTTACGCGCCAAACGTCGATAAGCCATTTTAATTTCTTTTTCGCTCGCCTCACGCTCAAGACCCATTACGGTATAATAGTCGTTATGTCCCATAATTAACTTATCCCTAATCGTAACTACTCAACCTGCACTCAAATCTGACCGTTCTCCGAGCGTCAACAGCACCCTCCGAGCACTTACCCCTAATCATGCAAAGTCTGCTCAATGTAACGTCTGCAGGTCAACGGTCTATTTAAAAAATTTACGTATTGACGAGTGCCACCGGTCCCCGTAATGACCAACGAACCATAGTGCAAGATACTGCCTAATATGGACTGTCGAATATCAATACTCTCAATTTTATTCAACGAAATATCCAACGTTTGACGTACAAATATACCCGTACATAAAATAACCTGCTTTTTTTTGATGATTAAATACGAACATTGATAAGTCAACCAAATCACAACTTCCCAAAATACAGCAATCAGTGCCACGCCTACCGAGGGCATGCGCAAGGATTCATATTGCACTCCCACAATCACGGCAAAACAAAAAAATACTATTGGCCAAACAAACAATATCCAATGAAGATGTGCTTGATAAATAACGTCGCTGTCTACTTTGTTTTCTGTCATATCCATTTCCTTGCTTGAACAGGTCTATTCAATGCTGTAAGCTCGTGATTAAGCACCCTATACCCATTCTACCTGAAGATGGTTGTTTTTTCACGGTTTGGTTTTACGGTTTTATTAGGAATACCTATGCGCCATATCACTCGCTGTTTAAATCCCAAGTTAACTGAGATTTGTCTACATGCCATCAAGTTAGAAGAAGTCAGTGCCATCTTGCTGAGCTACCTTCCCGACAATCTCAAAGATCACTGCCGAGTTGGCAGCTTTCGTAATGGCTGCTTAACACTGGTCACGCATGATCCAGTATGGGCGTCGCAAATACGTTACACGCTTCCTGAGTTACGAGACACGCTACGCAGCGAAGCAAAATTATATCAATTGGCTTCGATTAAAATCACCATTGATGTTACACAACCATCGAGTCGTGTCGTACCCACATCAACAACTCAAAAGCCAGACGAACATTCAAACTCACCATGGCAAGACGTTTTAAAACATTTGGTGTAACTTGGACTTTGGACAAAAAGACATGAAAAGAGCCTCATGTCTTTCTGTCCAAGAAACTTGCGATCTAATTTATGCAGCCACTATCGGTGATAAATTGACTTGTATGGATGACTGATATTTTTCTGCATCAAAATACGTGTATTCCCACGCATCCTGATGAACCATTAATTTGCGTAATAATTTATTATTGAGCTCATGACCTGACCGATATCCTTCAAAAGCACCGATCAAACTTGATCCTAAAAGATATAAATCGCCAATCGCGTCCAATACTTTGTGCTTCACAAACTCATCGTCAAAACGCAAACCATCTTCATTTAAAACGCGATAGTCATCAACAACAATTGCATTATCTAAACTACCACCATTAGCTAATCCTGCTTTACGTAACTTTTCATAATCCGATAAAAACCCAAATGTCCTTGCTCGACAAACTTGCTTAATGTACGACGTAGTAGAGAAATCAAAAACGGCTGTTTGCGGTTTACTATTAAATACCGGATGATCAAAATCAATCTTAAACGACACACGATACCCATCATGCGGGAGAAACTGTACATATTTTCCGTGCTCTTCAACACGAACGGGTTTTAAAATGCGTATATAACGTTTTTTTGCAACTTGTTCGCGAATACCGGCTGATTGAATTAAGAATACAAACGGCGCAGCGCTACCATCCATAATCGGGATTTCAGCCGCGTTGATATCAATATAAGCATTATCAATGCCAAGACCCGCCAATGCTGAGAGCAAATGTTCAACAGTAGCTACTTTCACATCGCGATGCTGTAATGACGTACACAACATAGTGTCACAGACGTGCTCATACGACGCCGGAATTTCGACCACAGGATCCAAATCAGTACGTCTGAACACGATGCCAGTATTAATCGGTGCAGGATGTAAAGTAAGAAGCACTTTATCGCCAGAATGAAGGCCTACCCCTGTTGCTTGAATCAACTTATTCGGAGTTCGTTGTTTTGTCATTCAGTACTCACCTTCTATCTTCTCCCTCTGACGTGCACGTTCCACAGAAAGCTTAGCAACAATTTTGCAATCTCGCAAATATTATTCACGTGCGTTCGACATAAATAACATAGAAAGTTATTTATGCCAATAAGCTCACGTTCCCATGTAAAAATTATATCCAAAGTCCAATTCAAAAAGGAACCATTAAATGTTCATCTACCGCTTTCAGCTGTGCTTTGAATACAGCCTGAATTAAAGACAAACTAGCCTGATCCGATGCCTCAAATCGAGCAACCAAACAAGGGGTCGTATTTGAGGCACGAAGTAATCCCCACCCATGCGCGTACTCAACACGTAATCCATCAATCGAAATCAGCTCGGCCTCCGGAAAATGCGCCCGCTCTACGAACGCTTGCATAAACGCAAATTTCTTATCTTCAAAAATAGGAATTTTGATTTCAGGCGTATTGACGCTGTTAGGCACGTCAGCGAATTGATCGCTCACAGTAACCGAGGCTAAGCTGATGATTTCCAACAACCGGCAGGCACTATAGAGAGCATCATCAAAACCATACCACCTGTCTTTAAAGAAAAGATGACCACTCATTTCACCCGCCAGTGCAGCACCTTCGTCTTTCATGACTTGTTTCACTAACGAATGCCCCGTTGGACACATTTTAGCAACACCACCCGCTTGTCGGATCACGGTCGCTAAATGACTAGAACACTTAACATCAAACACAATGGTACCACCAGGATAGCTCTTGATCACGTGAGGTGCATAAAACATCATCAAACGATCAGGCCAAATCAACTCACCAAGATTCGTCACCACTCCCAATCGATCGCCATCACCATCAAAAGCCAAACCAAGATCCGCCTGATGCGCAGCCACTGCTGCTTTCAAATCAACTAAATTGGCCTCAACGGTTGGATCCGGATGATGGTTCGGAAACCGGCCATCCACATCACAATACAATTCAACAACATCACAACCTAATTCACGTAATACCTGAGGTGCCACAACACCCGAGATCCCATTACCACAATCCACAACGACCTTTAAAGGACGTTTCAGTTGAATATCACCGACGATACGCTGCTGATAATCATCCAGAATATCAAATTGCTGGTAGTGCCCCTGACCACTAATAAATTGGCCCGCAACAACCAAATTATATAACATTTGGATGTGGTCTTGTGCCAAAGCTGTCCCAGCAAGCACCATTTTAATGCCATTATAATCGGCAGGATTATGGCTCCCTGTGACCATTAGCCCGCTATCAATCCCATGCACATGAGTTGCATAATACATAACCGGTGTGGGTACAGTACCCAAATCAACCACGTCGATACCACTATCCAACAAACCTTGTGCAACGGCTTTTGATAGCGCATCACTGGTCAAACGACCATCACGAGCTAATAGAATATTCGAGCGCCCCAAACTATGAAGACGGCAAGCGATCGCTTTACCAATACTATAGAATGCGTCGTCATCCAGTTGATCACCTACAATTCCACGAATATCATAGGCACGAAATACATCACGCGCTACGTGATTGCATTGATAGGAATGCATTATTGTCTCCCAGAGCTACCAAAACCGCCCTCTCCACGACTGGTCTCGGTAAATGACTCCACTAATGAAAATGCGGCACGTACAACTGGCAAAAAGACCAATTGCGCAATACGGTCACCAGGATTGATCGTAAAATGTTCTGCATTACGATTCCAGCAAGAAATTTTCAATTCGCCTTGATAATCGGAATCTATAAGCCCTACCAAATTACCCAAGACGATACCATGTTTATGACCCAAACCTGAACGAGGCAAAATTACCGCAGCTAAGCCTGGGTCAGCGATGTAAATTGCTAAGCCCGTAGGCAGCAATACCGTTTCTTGTGACCCAATTTGCAGTGGTTCATCAATGCAAACGCGCAAATCAAGCCCCGCTGAACCGGACGTAGCATACTGAGGCAGCTCAATGGAATTGCCCACTCGTGGGTCCAAAATTTTGATTTGAATGGCTTGAGTCATTTTTTTCTCTTTAGTTTTCGTTTCAATCAGGGTTTCGACCTGTTTAACCAGCGATTTTGCGCTTTGCTCGAAACATATCGAAACCCTGACTGACTTTTAGGTTTTTAATGTGCGACATTTTGCAGAGTTGTCACGAAAATTGCAAGTATCCCAATGATTTCACCTGCCAACCGCGTTTTATGCATTAAACTGATTTCAGTTTGGCTGTCTTTCGTTATCACCGTCACTTGATTCCTATCACTATCAAAACCTATCCCATCACCCACCTGATTTGCAATAATCATATCTAATTTTTTACTGCGCAATTTATCCTGCGCATGCTTGATGAAATCATGAGTCTCTGCTGCAAATCCAACGACATAGGATGCTTTGCCACTGTCTGCGACCGTCGATAAAATATCAGGGTTTTTTTTCAAAGTCAGTGTTAACGTTTCTTGTCCCTGTTTTTTCAGTTTTTCTGTTGCTGGTTTTTCAACATGATAGTCAGCTACTGCGGCCGTCCCAATGAAAATCATGCCGGGTTTTAAATGCTTCAGAACAGATTGCAACATAGCCTGTGCCGAATCAACACGATGAAAATCGACCCCGTCGGGTATTTCCAAAGAAGTGGGTCCGCTGATCAACGTCACACGTGCCCCAGCCATCATAGCAGCCTCTGCCAACGCATAACCCATTTTTCCAGAGCTGCAGTTACTGATATAACGCACCGGATCGATTGGTTCGCGCGTAGGACCTGCCGTAATCAAAATATCACGCCCTTGCAGCAGTTGATTTACATGATGCAAACGCAGTGCGTTAATAATGGAATCCACCTCACTCATCCGCCCCAATCCATATTCGCCGCAGGCTTGTGATCCTTCGCTAGGCCCCACGATCACCACGGAACGACTAGCCAACAACTTACAATTCGCCTGCGTCGCCGGGTGCGCCCACATGCTACGATTCATTGCTGGACAAACAATCACAGGCGTTTCAGCAACAAGGTATAATGTTGATAATAAATCATCTGCCAATCCATGTGCCATTTTTGCCAAACAATTAGCTGTCGCCGGAGCAATGACCAAATAATCCGCCCAACGCGCTAACTCAATATGCCCCATGGCACGTTCTGCTTCGGAATCAAACAACTCACACCGAACCGCCTCACCGCTTAAAGCTTGTAGCGTCATTGGCGTAATAAAGGCTTGTGCGCAAGTTGTCATCACGACACGCACCAAAGCACCAAGACGAGTCAATTCGCGCACGAGATAAGCTGATTTGTACGCCGCAATCCCCCCACAAATACCCAGTACTATTTTTTTATTTGCAAAATCTTGCATAGTTTACCTTTATTAATCAAAATATCGAGGTAACGTCATCATAAAGGAATCAACATGACCGTCCAACTTCCAGTACCCGCGCTGCGTGTACGTGAAAAACTAATCGACTCGGGTGCTACTAGTCTGTCCGATGCCGAATTATTAGCTGTTTTCATTAGCTCAGGTAATGCCAAAAAATCCTGTGTGCAACTTGCTCACGATTTATTAATACATTTCGGCGACCTACGCTCCGTCTTAAATACCGACTTACGAGCATTTCAACAAGTTCCTGGTTTTGGTATCGTGCGTTTTACTCAATTACAAGCCGCACAAGAAATGTGTCGTCGTAGTGATTTTATCAGGTTACAAAAAGAAACGCAGCTCACAAATTCCAAACAAACCAGCACGTTCCTCAAACGCCGGTTACGTGACAAAAAAAACGAAACGTTTGCAGCACTGTTTTTGGATAGTCATTACCGAGTGTTAACGTATGAAGAGTTATTCACAGGCACCATCAACACAGCAAGTATCCACCCCCGCCCCATTATCGAACGGGTATTAAAGTTAAACGCTGCAGCAATTATCATCGCCCATAATCACCCATCAGGTCTATCGGATGCCAGTCCTCAGGATATAGCCGTTACGGAACGACTGAGCACAGCACTGGAACTGGTGGATGTGCAGTTATTAGACCATTTGGTAATTGGGGATAACGAAGTGTATTCTATAATGAATCAAGTAAAATGGCATTGTCATTAAATTTGGTCATACTTAAAATTACCTATTCCTCTTCAAATTACTTCATGATATAACGTGACAATACTCAATTGGACTTTGGACAGAAAGACATGAAAGGGCCTCATGTCTTTTTGTCCAAAGTTCAGTTAAAACGGAATTTATTATTATTGATAAGGAGCTCAATGTGAGTTACGCACAGCAACACGTCAACGAAGCCATTCAAATTCTTCAACACATCGATGTCAATGCCATTGAAAAAATGGCCGATTTACTGATTCGTGTCAAACAAAACGAGGGTCGAATTTTCTTTTTAGGTGTAGGTGGTAGCGCCGGTAACTGTTCACATGCCGTCAATGATTTTCGTAAAATCGTTGGAATCGAAGCCTATGCACCGACCGATAATGTCTCGGAACTCACTGCTCGCACAAATGATGAAGGTTGGGCATCTGTATTTGTAGAATGGTTGAAAATCAGCAAATTGAACGCCAAAGACATCATTTTTGTTTTGTCAGTCGGTGGCGGAAATCTTGAAAAAAACATCAGCCCCAATCTCGTCATGGCACTACAACACGCTAGAAAAGTAGGTGCTAAAATCACGGGCGTGGTCGGACGTGACGGTGGTTATACAGCACAAGTTGCCGATGCGTGTGTGGTGATTCCAACTGTAAATGCAGACAACATCACTCCTCATTCTGAAGCATTTCAGGCTGTAGTTTGGCATTTATTGGTGTCACATCCCAAACTTAAAGCGCATCAAACGAAATGGGAGTCCGAGGTTGCTTGTGCTGTCTAATCACACTCGGCTAGCAGTCTTTTTAGATAGAGATGGCGTAATCAATCGTTCTGTAGTCATAAACGGCAAGCCGTATGCACCCGCTAACCTTGCGGCTATGGAAATTTTACCTGGAGTCCCCGATGCATTAGCCGCACTGTCTGGGGCCGGATTTTTATTAATCGTCATTACCAATCAACCCGATGTCGCGCGCAAAACCACCTCAAAAGCCGCCGTTGAGGACATCAACACGTATTTATCGAACAATTTACCCATCGATGAGTTTCGTACCTGTTTTCACATCGATGACGATCAATGCGACTGCCGAAAACCATCGCCAGGATCCTTGCTAGCCGCAGCAACGGAACATCACATTGATCTGACACACAGTTACATGATTGGGGATCGTTGGCGTGATATCGAAGCCGGACAACGGGCAGGTTGTAAAACTATTTTTATTGATTACGGCTATGATGAAAAACAGCCTACATCGATGGACTTCAGCGTGCAGACGCTTATGGAAGCGGCACAGATTATTTTAAGGGAGAAAAAACATGGAACGCGTTGATGAATTACAAGTTAAAATTTTTGCTGATGGCGCTGATAAAGCAGGGATGCTCGAAATGTACGCGCAACCGTTTGTTAAAGGGTTAACAACGAATCCTACATTAATGCGCAAAGCGGGTATTCAGGATTACAAGGCATTTGCGTTAGATATTTTAAGTGAAATTAAAGATAAACCCGTATCATTTGAAGTCTTCTCCGATGATTTTAACGATATGGAGCGACAAGCGCATGAGATTGCCAGTTGGGCGGATAATGTCTATATTAAAATCCCTGTCACCAACACCAAACAAGCACCTAGCTATGATTTGATCAAAAAATTATCGGCTAAAGAAATTAAATTAAACGTAACAGCCCTTATGACCCTAACTCAAGTACGTGACGTCGTAAACTCGCTTGACCCATACGTCCCAAGTTATGTTTCTGTATTTGCAGGTCGTATTGCCGACACTGGGCATGATCCATTACCCTTGATGACCGCGGCCGTTGAGTTATTAAAAATTGCCCCTGCTGCCGAATTAATTTGGGCTAGTCCACGCGAGCTGCTTAATATTTTTCAAGCAGATCATATCGGTTGTCACATCATTACGGTCACTAATGATATTTTGAAGAAACTATCGCTTGTTGGTTATGATCTAACGAACTATTCGTTAGACACCGTGAAAATGTTTTATCATGATGCCGAAGCCGCTGGGTTTCAGTTATAACATCATGACACCATTCATTAACATCGCGGAGCGCAAACTGGCCGTAATTGGTTTAGGCTATGTCGGGTTACCATTGGCCGTTGAATTTGGTAAGCAAAGACCCGTAATGGGCTTTGACCTAAACTCGATACGTATCGCTGAGCTCAAGCAAGGCCATGATGCCACTTTAGAAATATCGTCCTCTGAATTACAAGAGGCAGCATTACTCTATTTTGCAACAACCTTATCTGACATCGCCTTCTGCGACACATTTATCATTACCGTTCCAACTCCTATTGATCGTTACAAACAACCTGACTTTACTTATTTAGTCCACGCCAGCGAAATGCTCGCACCATTACTCAAACAAAATGATATTGTCATTTATGAGTCCACAGTATATCCAGGTGCTATCGAAGAAATTTGTGTTCCGATTTTAGAGCAATACTCCACATTACAGTTTAACCAAGATTTTTTTGTGGGTTATAGTCCCGAACGCATTAATCCCGGTGATAAAATACATCGCTTAACTAAGATTAAAAAAATCACATCCGGCTCCACACCTGAGGTTGCCGATATAGTGGATACTCTATACCAACAAATCGTGACGGCAGGAACGCACAAAGTATCCAGCATACGCGTAGCGGAAGCCGCTAAAGTCATTGAAAACACTCAGCGCGATCTCAATATTGCTCTCATCAATGAGTTAGCAATGATCTTCAATAAATTAGGCATTGACACGGAAGAAGTGTTGCAAGCTGCTGAAACCAAATGGAATTTCTTGCCGTTTCGTCCGGGTCTTGTCGGTGGGCATTGCATTGGTGTTGACCCCTATTACCTAACGCACAAAGCAGAAGCGATAGGCTATCATCCGGAAATCATTTTGGCAGGTCGTCGTATCAATGATGAGATGGGGCACTATGTGGCCTCTCAATTGGTGAAGGAAATGCTGAAACGACGCATTCACGTGGATGGCGCTCGGATATTGATCATGGGACTTACCTTCAAAGAAAATTGTCCCGATTTACGTAATACACGAGTAATCGACATTATTTCTGAATTGCGCAGCTATAATGCTACAATCGATGTGTATGATCCGTGGGTGAACCCTGCTGCTGCGGAGGGTGAATATAAGCTAACCGTTCTTGAGCACCCTCCCTCAGATACGTATGATGCCATTGTTTTAGCCGTAGCTCACAACCAATTTAAAGAATTGGGAGAACTTGAGATCCGTGCCTTTGGTAAAAAAGCACACGTACTTTATGACTTAAAATACTTGCTTCCACAACATGCTAGTGACATTCGATTATAAGGCTGATGACTTGAATAACGAGCGATTACCTAAAAAAAAAATCATTCATATCATCAATGGACTTGAATTAGGTGGATCGGAAACAGCGTTATATCGTTCGCTCTGCGCCATGCGCGATTCGAAATACATCTTCCACGTCATCGTTCTCAACACCCCCGGCTACTATTCGCCACGTATTGAAAACCTTGATATCCCAGTCCACCACTTAGCGATTCAAAACACTAACTTGATTGCAGTTTGTTATCGACTTCTTTGTTTAATGAAACAAATCAAACCCGATATTGTGCAAACGTGGTTGTATCATGCTGACCTTATTGGTGGTGTGGGAGCAAAGCTTTGTGGCGTGAAGCATATTATCTGGGGCATTCGCTGTGAGGGAGTCAACCTGAAACGCTCAACACGATGGATTAAAAAGACATGTGCTCTACTATCCTGGATTATCCCCGATGTTATCCTGACCAACTCGAAAATAGCGGCAAAAAATCACATAAAAGCTGGCTATAATTCTAAAAAAATAGCCATCATTTATAATGGTTTTGACTCCGTTACGTTCAGACGTAATCCCCTCCATCGCAAAGAAGACGGCTCAAAGATAGTCATCGGAACTCTAGCCCGTTTCCACCCTGATAAAAATTATCCCAATTTAATCCAAGCCATTCAAATGATATGTTCTCAATGCGACCATGTGTATTTTGTCCTCTGCGGACAAGGTTGTCATCCAGATAATTCTGAGCTCAACGCATTACTTACCCCGCTAATTGATCAAGATCGTATTATTTTAATCAATGGGGTAGAGAACACAGCAAGTTATCTCAACTCATTAGACCTATTCGTACTCCCCTCTAAAACAGAAGGATTCCCCAACAGTCTAGCTGAAGCCATGTTATGCGAACTCCCCTGCGTCGCAACCGACGTTGGCGAAGTACGAGACATGCTTGGCGACACAGGACTTGTGGTACCCAACAACGATCCAAACAGCCTAGCAGCAGCATGCCTTTCTATGCTCTCAAAATCACCAGACGAACGACAGCAACTGGGCGCCTTAGCTAGACAGAGGATAGAACAACATTATTCAACAATGAACAATACAAACCAAGTTGAAACTTTATACTGGACTTTGGACGGAAAGAAAATAACTTGACTGAGATGACTTCCTTATCGTAACATTTATCGACAATACGTCAATGCCGTATAAAAATACATGACCAAGTTCGAATGGAATGAACTAAAAGGTTGCTTAACCTCGAAAAACATGGAATTGATTATTGATGCCATAGAAATATTTATGGACTTAAACCGAGTTGAGCCTGAAAGTACACACGACGGTGAGTTAAGGTATTTAACCATTGGAGCCGTTAATGGGGTGATACTCTTAGTATTGGACTTTGGACAAAACCGCATGCAAAAAGACGCATGCAGTTCTGTCCAAATAATTTTAGATCTGTGATATTTATAAGCTTACAATACGTGACACAACCGGCTTTATTTGTAAGAAAATATACATTCAGGATAATTAGT
>JAUYQG010000192.1 GCA_030695645.1 Legionellaceae bacterium | reverse complement strand
GATTGTATTTATGGATGAAAATGATAGAATATGGAAGTCAAATGATTGATTTAGTGGTGTCGATTAGAGAATCAACGGAAAATCTTAAATACTGATTTTATTGCAAGTGGCCCCAAAAGGCACGGACCGTAACCTAGGGCCGGATTGCCTGCAATGCAATATTGAGTTTTGTTTGTCCTGAAATACACTTGACGTGGTTCTTTTTGTGAGCAGTTATCATCATGATCCTTATTATTATTTTGACGATAAACTATGTATCATAGATCAACTTGTTGGTCGATGACTGCTCTCAAAAATAGCTACGAAAAACAGAGTGAGTGTTCACTTGATTTGAACCATCCCGCTAAATACACCTTCAAGCTGATTGACGACAGATAGCCATTTGCTCACATAATTCCATGTGATCCCTATTTTAAGTTTGTGCCCGCGCGCAGTATAGTTAAGCCTTCAGGACTTGGATACGCCGTATTCATAAAGTTCGGTTCACACTCAAATTTCCTAACGATGCTTTTTTCAATCCAAATTCCACATTGCGCCCCTAACCATTGCGCAAGGATGGCGAGCAATCCAACTCGTGTAAAAAATTCTGGTGGTTTTGTTGCAAAAAATCCGAATGCAGCAGCTGTGTTGCGTGCCATTGATGTTTTGATTCCACACCGTTTCAATGCATCCGTGCCTATTTCAGTGATTGCAACACCGAGCCCTGCTCTAAGCCATGATTCTGTCCAACACAACATCATGGCAATAAATGCTAGATGAACAAATCGTTTGATTTGATCAGCGGAGCGAGGGGATGCGTTAAAATACAACCGTATCACATCACTTACGGTTTCTGGAATGATTGCTGATATAAACCCTGTAGCACTGGCATGGGCCATCACTGCCATTGAAGACGGCATGGGTTGAGTCTCTTTGGGCATGATAAACTCATAGTATTCCGCCTCATCCCCTTGGCAATAAACACCAGCAGGCATTCGCCGGCAATCAGGAGCGAAGCCGCTGGTTTCATTCCAATGTTGTTTTATCGGTAGACGGTGCGTCAATCGAAACCGGTCGCTTTGTTCAGGATCCTGACAGAGTGCTATAGTAGGCCATGATGCGTGCGATTGGCAAGACCACAATGAGTGCTTTGCCAGCGTGCTCGCTTCAACATGGATACTTGATGCCTGTGGTATAGGGGCAGTGTTTGGTTGATTTTTTTCCGTGAACGTCTGAATCATCCTCATCATTTGCTGAAATGCATTGGATTGTGCAGATTGTTGTTCTGTCAGAGTAGTGACAAGGTCAGTGAGTTCTTGTATTTGATGCTGCATGCTCTGCAACTGTTGCTCTGGAATATGGACAAAACCCGGAGGGGCAGTGTAACCTTGAACATTCGGCTGCACAGCAGGCGGTCTTGAATCAATTTCTTTAACACAGGACTCAAGTCTCATGACCTGGTGAACAACCTGCGCTACAGCTTTATCGTAAATTGGTTTTTGGTTGGCACATATCGATTGATTAAATGCTTGCAACTCGGCGACAAATGTCGAAAAGGGGGACATTAACTTGGTTAATCCAGGTCCAGGAAGCGCCACACGATACCCTTTTGCCCGCAACTCCTCATCAAATGATCGCTCCCACGCCTCTTCATCCAGGTAAAACACCGGAATCTCATTTTTTATAGGAGATCCCATAGCTTTAAAAACCTCACGTGCTTTATATAGGTTATAAAATAATTTCTTATTCCATGTGTCACTATGAGCCATGACTATTTTTTTCTTTTCTCGTAGGGCATCTAAGCGTAGGGTTTCTAGGATTTGTGTGGCTTTAGGAACGTAATCATGTGCATTACCTTCTTCTGTTGTGCATTCGGAATGATCTAGTATCAGCCCTCCATTGACATGAAACCTATGTGCAGTAAACCGTGCGGGCCCAGCTTCTTTGATCCGGTGTAACACCGCGACCGTATCATCAGAAAAGACAAACTTGACATGTGGGCATCCAGTTATGGCGCAATACTCGTTATCTGAAGCAACTCGTTCGTTGTGACCAAAAACATTATAATAATGAAAACGGTTAAATGGTTGTATTTCAAAACGGCCCAAATCTAAGGCATCCAACGCACGAAACGCATCGATACTGAAACACGAACGCATATCATCGCTATCGGGATAAATCCATGGAGTTGCCTTCAGAGGGTTTCTTAATACTTTATAGGTTTGCCACGGTACACCTTGTCTTTTCATTTCCTCGTCGTCTTGAAATTGAGGTCTTTCCCCAATGATATCAAAATGAGTTGGTTTTTTTTGTTGATCAAGCTCACCACTCACCAAGCGTGTCAATTGTTCTGAATAGCTATTTACTGTTTCAACTTCCTTCATCGCATCAAGAGCATCTGCTAGATAGGTATCACATAGTAATTCCGGCATTCGTGCGCGTATTGATTCGATTGCCGTAAGATAGGCAGCGCCTTGTGCTAGTACCTTGCCAATCAAATCTCTTGTGAATTCAGGAAACAATTTTAAAGCGGCGATCCGCTCCATTTCCGCCACCACTTTAACCCAACGTCTCACGTCGAATATCGCTTTTTTGTCATTTCCCCAGCCCAAATCTGCATAAAGGGCTGCAAGATAGCCGTAAACTTCTCGTGTACTGGCTAGCGTTTGAATGTCAGAAAAGGCTGCCTTGGTATTATTGATGTCGCGCTCTTTTTCATAAATGGAGATACCATTGAAATACGATTTTCCAGCCTTTTTCGCCTGAAGATACAACTCGATCATGATGCTTTTATATTCATTCTCTGTCGGCAGAGGTCGGTCGTGATCGTAAAATGCGACCTTTTCCAGTATAGCATCCAATTCACTGTCAATGATGACATCGACGCCTTCTTGAATACCATAATCGTTGTAATTTAGCTGATCCCTTAATTGGTCTATGTGTTCTATGCCCCTTGTTACACGCTTATTTAATTGGTCAAGCTCAGTCATGAGGTATAGAAACAAATCCTTTCTAAAATGGAACAAGTCTTTTTTTACATCGAATATCTCCAGTCGTGCTTGCCATATACTTTGTTTGATGTTTAAAAGTTCGCCATATATGATTTGAAATGCCACAATTAAACCATCGTCTTTGTCACTTGAAAGAGCCGATACGACCATCGTGGCACCACCAAAAAACATGCCCACACCCGTCCAAGTACTCATACCTATCATGAACCCAGCACCTGCTTGTGCTCCACCACTCATCGCGAGTAATCCTTTGCTCAAATCGTGGAACCCTAGCTCGGCTACAAATCCTGCCACGTTACCTGATGCATACGATCCGCCTATGAATGTTTTGATGCGGTCAAAACGCTGCTCATTTGTTGCGTTTTCATCCAGATTCTGTGCGGACTGTTGCTTGTAAGCTTTTATTTTTCGTATGTCATCTAAAAAAAGCTTATCTGCCTCTGTTCCGTTTTTTTCAATTTTTTCTTCTACTGCTGCATCAAACACATCAGGAATGGAATCAGCTCCTTTGACTGCAACTTCAGCCATTTTCTCTGCTATCAACTCACTCACGGGTTGTTTGGTATAGTCTCGTGCTTGACTGCCTAATCCATGTGCTTTGACGTATTCAGCCATGGCAATAGGTGATGTGAGAAGAAGCTCTTTGCCAGGAGAAAACGAAAAATCATGTTTGATAATAATGGGATCAAAGATGGATTTACGCAGTAAAGGAGTTACCGAATATTGTCCTGCCGCTTCCGTTAGACCATGTTTAATGAACGTCGTTTCAACCAATTTAGGAAGATGAGGTCCTGTTGGTAAATAGTGTCCTGATGCATCGCGAATCCCTTTAGGGTAAACGTGTCCATCAACCATCCTTAACTGACCAGCCGCATAAACCCTTCTAAAACCTGCTAACTCATGGTGATGTGCAAAATTGTCTGCATACCCATCGCGTAGAATAGAATTTTTGAGTGTGTTTTCTGCAATAAGAAGCTCATTTTGTTCAGTGATCACAAAAATATAATCTTTTTCCCCTTTGATGCTCTTTAATTCCTCTACTGTTCGTAAAACAAATACAGGGTCCCCATGAAGTAGATTCTTCGGTCGTACGTCCTGAAATAAGACCGGCTCGCGAATACTGCCAAAATTTCGAATATTTTTTGCCATTAGACCGATGTTCATTGCGCTTTTGGCAATGAAGCCTGGTACCAAAATACCCGATACGGCATGTGTAAACATTTCTATACGCTCGGTTGTCGTTCCATCCACGAACTGATTCGCAGTTGTTTGTAGTGCGTCCAACCGAACTTGAAAACGTGCACATGCATCATAGTAGATTTGTGGCTTTGCATGGATAAAACCACTAAGCTCTCTAAATTCATCAAGGGGATCTGAATGTATTGCAAGAATGACCGTTGTATCAAAGGCGAGTTCACTCATAGGCACAATAACATTATCGATGGGATGCTTAGTCAATTCAATGAGATCAGTTGCTGCATTTCCAAATCCTCTCGCAATGGCACGTGCGTATTCAAGGATTTCCGGATTAAATTGAGCGGGATCGAATTCAACCATGTTACGCATTTTTCACCTAGAAAATAACCAAACAGTTTTTTATTTTTACATATATGGCGCATTGTGTCAATAGTCTCACGGGCTGTGTCAAATGACAGTCAATCCTTTCTGCGGATGTAAGTGTTAAACTGTTCATTCCTCATAGCATGATCCCATTAATTCGTCTTAACCCACCGACTTCAGTCGGTGGTTGTTGAGTATATTCGTTCAATTCAAGGCATAAGGATTCAGAAACTGTCTTCTCCAAAAATAATGTCTTTCAGGCATGCTCAGTTGAGCCAAATCACACGTATCATTCCAGTGCGTTTGAATAACGGCATGGTTCAAAAAGTACGGTTTTTAGTGAACACTGGGCGTGAAAAAGGGTTGTGTCGCAAAAGTATTCGTAGACAATAAACGGATTTATTCAGGACGAGCTTATGCTGCAAGCCCGTAGAACTGTTCAAAAATAGTCATATCATTTGACTGGCTATGCTGGTTTTTGCGCAGCATGTGGTGCAACTCAATGCCCGTTAAAGTGGCGTCTGCGGAGTGAAATGACTTAAACCCCCGCATTCCATTGGTGATTTTTTTCACAAACCGGTGGTCTTGCTCAATAATGTTATTGAGGTATTTTATTTGTCTTACGGTCATTTGTAAGGGCAATCCGCCAAACATACATAGCAATGCCAGCGCTAGGTTGATTGTGGTTACTCCAGCCTTGTTGGCACCGCTCTTATCCATAGTGACTTTTTCAGGCAAGCCGCTCGAGCCAATGGCTTTGTTGAAAAACGCCCGAGCAGCAGGCTCGTCGCGCTTCTCGGACAACATGAAATCAACGGTTTGGCCTTCTTTATCAACAGCACGATACAGGTAAACCCACTTTCCTTTGACCTTAATATAGGTTTCATCCATGCGCCATGATACGCCAACTGGCCGCTTATGGCGTTTGCGAAAAGCCTCTTCTAATTGAGGAGCATAATGGATCACCCAACGATTGATTGTGGAGTGATCAATCGTCAAACCCCGCTCCCCAGCTAACTCTTCAATGTCTCGGTAACTCAATGCGTAGGCCTCGTACCAACGAACCAGCATTAAAATTACATCTTGTTTGAAATGACGCTGTTTAAAACTAAGCATGAAACGCTCGACCCATTTATAAATGAATGAGTCTATCCGTTCCTTGGCTTTTTTGCGACATAACCAGCTTGAAAGACTCTACAAAAACAAAGGTTTCAATAATATTAACACCCTGTCCTGCGCATTTCAGGCACCTGGCTTTTACAAAAAATGCGGATTTACAGCTGAATTTGTTAGAGAAAACATTCAAAACCCTAAGCTCTCCATAACATTTTTCGTCAAATTTTTTAAAGATGAATGAATGTACTGAAATTAGAAGGGTTCGATTAGATTATCAAGCTCAGCCTCTTCCCATGTTATGCCATAAGGAAAGCCGCCGCTTGTATACCCTGCTATAAAATAATAGTGGTCATCTGAATCAAACAGTAAATCATCTAATAATTCCTGTTTTTTGGCTACCTTCTTTTTTTGTCTGTCTAATATCGCGTGTTCATGCCCCTTAAGCGCCTGAAGAACATATTGCTCATCCAATTTAACGCCCAGCATCCTCAATTCTTTGATGGCACAGACCAAACTTACACCAAACCAATTTTTATATCCTTTGACGATGCTTCCACCACTATATGTTGGGATCCAATGTTTAGCCGATTGCAGTCTGCCCGAGCGTTGCATTCGTTTTCGCCTTGGTGTGCGATTATTTTTATTAGCCATAGCTCTATTCAATTATCCCAATGAATCAATATTCACAAACGCTGCGCAAAATTTCCTCTCCATGGTTTACAAGCAACGATAAATGCCCTTCCTGTTTAAAAAAGGTGAATTTAGCATTTGGGATTAACTTCGTATAGAGTTTTGCATGAGCTAGAGGCGCTTGTTTATCTAAACCACCCTGCCAAATGGTCACAGGACATTTTATATTGGCTAAATTAAAGCCCCATGGTCTAGCAATTAATTGAAACTCTTGAGCAGCGCCCGCAACACCATGCCTAAATGACTCCGATAGCATAGCACCGATAGACTCATTATTCCCTAGAGAACGCAACACACACTGATCAACCTCCGGCATTTGCTTCAACGCTTGTTTCAGCATCCAAGGTTTTTTAAACATCATCAATGTAAGCTTCATCATGCCCGTAGCAATCCACGGCATCGCTCTAACAGCACCATTGATGAATCGTTGTCCTCGAGCTAAACTCGCCGTTGCCTCAGGAATTTCAAACGGTGCCGGACCAGAAACAATCGCAGCGCCATATAATCGATGTGGTATTTTATAGGCACATGCCGCAACAAAGGGTGCACCACCCGAATGACCTACGATTGAAAATTTATTAATGCCTAAGCAGTTTGCGAACATCTCCACATCATCTGCCCATGACAGAATATTATGTTTGACGTGGAACGAAGACAGCCCCATACCTGGCCTATCAATACCAATCAATCGATAGTGATTCAAAATCGCTATGTTTTGCAAATGCCCTGCTTCCAGCCGACTACCTGGAGTCCCATGAAAATAAAAAATTGGTTTGCCATCATGGATACCATATTCGGCATAACCCAATTGTCGACCATCTGGTAATATCATGCTTAAGCGATCATTCATTATTTTACTGTTCATAATCAAACCTCACATCAACTATAAATATAGTCCGCCATTAAACCAAATGGCGGACAAAATATTCAGGATAATTCGTTCTCAGCAAAAATCCGCATTGCCTCAACTAAATATTCAACCAAATTGGGATGATATTTGTTGTAAAACGAGCGGTAGTCTGGATGGTCAAGGTACATTTGAGCAAGTCCTGTATACGTTTCTTTAGTAGGGAGCCAAAAATTACTTACCCATGTATAATGCCTCTTTACCAAGGTTTGCACTTCACTGCATTCTGGTTTCAAGTGATTCTTTACCGCCGCCGCCAAGTCTTGGTTCAACTGTTCTCCGTCATCCTTAAAGGTCTCCCAGTTAGGCTTTTTCCAGTGCGCTACTTTTTGCCAACTCTCATCAATTTGTTGCTGAGAAATAACGCCTGTATCAAGCATGTATTGTTCATGCTCTTGTTGTTTTTTTGGATCAAAACCGTCATACATTTCCGCATCACGCATGATTAATTTACCTCTAATATGTGAAATGGTTCTATCAATCGTTTTGATGAGCGTTTCTGTGCGCTCAAGACCGGATTGAAGAATGGATTTATGCGTTTTCAATGACTCAATTTTATCGAAATCATCGCTGCCTAAAATCCGCCTAATATCACTTAGAGGCATACCAAGCTCACGGAAGAATAAAATTTGCTGTAACATCAAAAGCTGCTCTTCTTCATAATAACGGTATTGGTTATCACCATAAAAAGCAGGCGCCAGCAAACCAATTTCATCATAAAACCGAAGCGTGCGAGCACTCACCCCTGAAAGTTGTGCTAATTTTTTTACCGTGTATCGCATTTGAATACTCCTCTAACTGACCAAGCTAACGATAAAGGATGACGTAACGGCAATGTCAAACAATTATTTTCAATAACAAAAAAATTCATTCGGTCCTGCTTCATATCTATTTTAATGCCATCATTATAACGCACGTTGAAATCGTAGAGTAACCAACCGATAATAGCGTTATTCATCAAACACAGATAAAGACAAGAATGCATCCTAATCCAGACACCCTATTCCCCATACCCAGCTCAGAACGAACCGTATTTTTAAAAAATATCATTAAAAACCCAAATATTACCGTTGGTGATTACACATATTATGATGATCCAATTGATATCAATAATTTTGAAAAAAATGTGCTGTATCATTTCGATTTTATCGGTGACAAGCTCATCATTGGGAAATTTTGCCAGATTGCAACCGCGGTAAAATTTGTCATGAATGGGGGAAGCCATCACTTGGGTGGTTACTCCTCTTTTCCCTTCATCATTTTTCAATCGCATTGGCCTCAAGTGCCTTTTGTTCCTACCCGTAAACAAGATACAGTCATCGGCAATGACGTATGGATTGGCTATGATGCAACCATCATGCCTGGCGTCACCATTGGCGATGGCGCAATTATTGGGACACGCGCTGTGGTGACTAAAAATGTAGAACCCTACACTATCGTTGGCGGTAATCCTGCGCAAAGCATTCGCAAACGATTTGATGATAAAACCATCGCATTTTTACTTGATTTAAAATGGTGGGCCTGGCCTATCGAAAAAATTCATGCCAATGTGTTGCATATCATGAATGCTGATTATGATGAATTAAAAAAGGTCGCAACTTCATGATGAAAGACGCTATCTTTAAAAGTCATTGGGAACGCGCGCAATCACATGTGGTATTGGATGTAGACACAGCTCAACGACTTCTTTCCCCTTATTCTAGGGAACCCATCACGAATATTCAATTGTTATCGGATGGCTGCGCCAACACCAACTACAAAATCAGTTTTAAATCAGATATCGTTGCACCCGTGGTTTTGCGACTTTACGCTAGGGAAAAATCAGCCTTAATGCGTGAAATCACACTGTATCGAATGCTTGCAGAAAAACTACCTGTACCCAAACCGTTATATGAAGACACCAGTTGCACCGTGTTTAAACAACCATATGCCATCATGTCGTGGATAGAGGGCACGCTAATGCGCAATGTCATTTTATCTGGCGATGAGAAAGCCATTCATGATTGTGCATTCGAAGCAGGACTGTATCTCAATCACTTAAGACAAATGACATTCAAGCAAAGCGGTTTTTTCCAAGCTGATTTAACCATTACACCATTTCATGAATCCGAAAAATACCAACCCTTCATTTTGGCACTACTACAAAATGCTATTGTTAAGGAAAGTTTAGGTGATTCATTACACCACGCAGTCTTGGCGTGGATTGAACAACACCTTAACTTATTGCCAGATGAACGCAACGCCAACTTGGTGCATGGTGATTTTGACCCAGCCAATATATTGGTCAAACAAATCAACGGCCAGTGGAAAATCACTGCCATCCTGGATTGGGAGTTTGCTTTTGCAGGATCCTATGGCTTCGATATGGGCACCTTCTTACGTTATGCACATAAACTACCCGCTTGTTATGAACAAAGATTTATTAATGGCGTTGAAGCTGACGGTTCTAAACTGTCTTTAAACTGGAAAACGCAAGTTAAATTGATGGATTTGCTGTTTCTATTACAATTGCTCCATGACAATCCAATAAAATCACGACCCAACCTAAATCATGACGTGGTGGCATTGATTGCCCATACGATAAAGGCTTATCATCATACTAAACAAATTTTTGGATGATCATGCCCTACAAGATTACATTTGATCCAAATCCATCCGTCGAAGACGTTCAAGTACTCGGGGATGGCATCATGGCCAATATCAAACAGCAGCGAGAACTAGACCCATTACAATTTTTTGCCTTTTTTATTCGAGATGAACATAACAAAATTCTCGGCGGCTGTAATGGAGGCACACTGCATGGTGGCTTACATATTGACCAACTGTGGGTAGATGAATCCATACGCCACCAGCATTATGGTACAACGCTCATATTGGCAGCCGAGAAATTTGGCAAAGAAAGAGGTTGCGCTTTCGCCACCGTAAACACCATGAGCTGGGAAGCGCCAGAATTTTATAAAAAATTGGGATTTGAGGTTGAATTTATTCGGCATGGTTTTAAACATGACTCCAGCTTTTATTTTCTTCGTAAGGCATTATGAATAAATTATGACAACCAAACCGCAACTCATTCCCGCAACCCTCGATGATTATCCGGCTATTCAAAACATGGCTCGCTTTTACGTCTATGAAATGTCGCGCGAGTGCGGATTAAATTCTGCAGATTGGGCGTGCCCTGCTGATGGCCTTTATGAAAGTTTTGATTTCAAACATTACTTTATTGATCCCAATCGTCGGGCTTATCTTGTCAAAGTTGATGGAGAACTAGCGGGGTTTGCATTATTATACCAAACCGGTGAACAACCCAACATGCTGTGGCACATAGGTGAATTTTTCATACTTGCACGTTTTCAAAATCGTGGAATTGGTCGCACCGTGACACAACAGGTTTGGCAACAGCACCCAGGCGCATGGGAAGTTACCGTGATCCCGGAAAATCAGCGCGCTTTGCAATTTTGGCGTAAAGCTATTACTGCAACAGTCAATCATAATTTTCTCGAAGACTTAAAACCAAAAGAAGGACGGATTGATCCAGACCAACCCAACCGAATCTTCTTAACGTTTAACATAACAAATACCACTGATCCGAATGATTAACTAAGCATATGCTTCAAGATGGCTCTTTAGAATTTAGAGACTCTGCGGCATCCAATGCCTCATCAATATGATCTTCATCAAAAACTAAAATATCATGCTGGTTTAACAATGTCGCTGTAACACCCATGCCCGGAATAAGCGAACGAGAAAAACTTCCATCATAGATAACGCTGGATCCACAGGAGGGACTTTTTGCTTTCAAAATAGCTACACATACATGGTGTTTCTGCGCTAAGGCTAGTGTTTTTCGAGCGCCCTCAATAAACTGTTCCGTTACATTTTCACCAGTATTCGTCTTGATATGAGCATCTCCATTTAATACAGCAATACCCGTTTTGCTACCTTGGATTTCTGCGGGAGGTCTTGGAGTTGGCAATCCACCAATCATTTCTGGACAAATCGTCACAACATTGCCTGCTGTTATCCATGCTTGTAAGCGTTCATGATTTTGTAAACAATCACCGCCATCATAACGAACTTTTTGACCAAGCAGACACGCACTTATTAATATTTTTGACATGAGTATTCTCCTAATCAAATGTCTACCAAACGGCCTGTAATTTCTTCAATGAAACAGTATGTGGTGTAATGGTCTTATCACCTTTAGCTTCCCATAATGTGATTGACGCCACACTCACGCCAACCCGCTTTGCAAACTCATTTTTAGTGAGTTGTAACTGAGTGCGTTTTTCTAAAATAGCACGTCCCGTCAAGTGTTTTGGAAAGTCTATAGAAGTATGATTCAATCCCACAGGTGTTGCATTGCTTATCGGCTCTTCAACCATTTCAAAATTAAATAAATCCGTGAACGCCGCATCATCCAGTCGTTTTCTTCGACCCGATTGTGTTGAAGTCACATCAAGTACCGCCTGATTCACATCAATCAACTCTTCAAAATTAACACCTCGTAATTTAAATAGCTGTGCAGGATCCGCATCCAAACGTGAACCCACACCATATAAGACGGCCGCCACATGCTTACACATCGTAGCATAGTCAGGACAATCACAACTTAGCTTAAAATCATGTGATAAAGGAAATAAGCCACCGTCTGGATGACACACCACGTCCATAACACCAGTTGATAATTTTCCGGACAACAAATCAAGTAAGGAGCTGATTTTACCCATGCAAGTACTTTTAATGGTCTGCCATTTGTCATGCACCAGCGGCTTAATGGCAATCGTGATGTTATAAATTGAACTACCAGACACCATGGCCTTCACATGGCCCTCATTAATTTCAAGATGACAAACCGAACCATTGCGTACATAGGTGCGCCCTCTGGGTAATCGATTATCATGATCACAAAACGATTCCATGTGATCACACCAGGCTTTGCCCCAAAATGTACGTGCAATCGTGCGACCTTGAATTTCAATCGGTTGAATCGCATGGCCTTTCTTTTTTAGTTGTTGCATTTTCTTGGCAGCTGTCGCGCGTCGTTTAGCAACAGGAACATAAGGTGCCCATCTCATACGGCTATTTCCTCATTCATCATTTGATTGATATCCAAGCGAACTAAATCAAGCAATTGTTTATCATTCATTTCAGTCAACAGCGATTCCCCGCTTACTTGTAGCACATCCGTAGCCAACGATACTTTCTCAGTAATCAATTGATCTATTTTTTCTTCGATAGTGCCTTTGCATATCATTTTATGCACTAGGACATTACGTTTTTGCCCGATACGAAAAGCACGATCCGTCGCCTGATTTTCAACAGCCGGATTCCACCAACGATCAAAATGAATCACGTGACTCGCAGCGGTTAAATTAAGTCCCGTACCCCCTGCTTTCAAAGACAATACAAAAAACGGCGGACCTTGTTCATCTTGAAATTGATCAACCAGTTCTTTTCGTTTTGTAACTGGCGTTCCTCCGTGCAATATCAAGCCTTTAGCACCAAAACGCTGCTCTAGAAATGCTGCAATGGGCACTGTCATTTCTCGGTATTGGGTGAAGATCAATACCTTTTCTTGTCTTGTTGCAATTTCATCGTATAGGTAAGCTAACCGTTCAAACTTACCGCTTCTCTTTTCATGATAATCTTTATCGCCAAGCAATTGCCCGGGATGATTACAAATTTGCTTAAAGCGTGTCAAATAAGCTAAGACCAACCCTTTTCGTTGAATACTCGTTTCTGTGGATTCCAATGCACGTTTCATGTCAACGACGGCTTGTGTATACAATGTCAGTTGCTCTTTTGTTAATGCACACCATACTTTCATTTCTGTTTTATCCGGCAAATCGTTAATAATCGATTTATCCGTTTTTAATCGCCGTAAAAGGTAAGGTTGAACCAATTGACGCAACGGTGCATAAGAGGCTTTGTCGTTATTTTCAATCGATTTGATAAATTGCTTAAATCGACTGCTTGTGCCTAATAATCCTGGACAAATAAAATCATAGAGCGACCATAAATCCCCCAAACGATTTTCAATCGGTGTTCCTGTTAAGGCGACTTTGGCATGCCCTTTTAGGGTCTTTGTTAATTTGGTTTGTTCTGATGTGGGATTTTTAATCGCTTGCGCTTCATCTAAAATAACCAGATGCCAACACGTTTCTGTTAACCACGATTGACGTTGTAACATCCCGTAAGTGGTCACCACCAAATCCCATTTGCACAACCCATGTTCAACATTTGCAGCAATGCCTTCTAAATCGCCACGCGTTAGCTCTGAAGGATGAAGAAATAAAGCGTTCAATGTTGGCGCGAAACGTTGAATTTCGGACTTCCAATTACCTAACAGGGACGCTGGTAATACAAGGAGGCTCGGTTTATTCAGCTGCTTTTTCTTTTGAATCAGCAGCAATGAAATCACCTGAATCGTTTTTCCAAGACCCATGTCATCCGCAAGACACGCGCCCAAACCTAACTCGGTTAATAAATCCAGCCAATTCACCCCTATCGCCTGATACGGTCTGAGCGTTGCTTTTAATTCAGAACCAAGTTGTTTGGTTTGAATGGTTTCTGGATGACGAATATTTTCCAATACAGCACGCAATGATTCACTCGCCTCTACTGTTGACCACTCATGCAGCTCTTCTGAAAACTCAGTATCGGCTAAATTACGCCCAACACCCGCCAAAAGGCGCATGCCTTCAATAAACGACAAACCATCGCCGACTTGTTTCTGTACGGATTGCCAATGATCCAATGCTTGCTGCAATTTATCTTTGTCAATTTCAACATACTGCCCGCGCAACATCATTAAGCCTGTTTCGGATTGATAAATAGCATCCAATTCTTCTCGGCTTAACGGCTCGCCATCAATTGCGACCGTTACATTGAAATGAAGTAATGTATCTGCCGATAAAAGTGTATTCTTTTTCCCACCAATATTAACTTGCACGCGTGGTTTTAAACGTTTCTTCCACCAGTTAGGGCATTTTACAACTAAGCCAGCCGCTTCTAATTGCGGAATAGATTGAAGCAATTGATAGGCTTCACCAGGCGTCCAGGCCATGGGGTGATAAATATCATGGCTATCCAGAACCTCGCGCACCCACTCACATTGAATGGCGGCCTCATGAATTGGTTTTAATAAATTATAAAGCGCCAATTTATTCGTATTACCTGCGTATTCTTGAAGCGCATGGCGAAGTGGTTTGTGTTGTACATCGCGTGAGCCGGTAAGACTTGCTGCATACGTTGCAATAAAAGCAAAGGGATAATCAGGATCTTGCTTATTTTCAGCCAAATTAAAACAGACTCGCCCCACTTGCTGCCAGGCAGACAGGTATGTTTTTAAAAAACCTGCAACACCTTCTGGGTTAGACGAAATTAATTCTCGACACCACGCATCAAATGATAACCAAATCGATGTTAATAGGGCCGTTGTCAGGTACTCGCCACCAGGCATCGGTGGTATTTTTAAAAGCCACTCTTGAAGTATCGTTTCATCAGGTGGTGGAATAACGTCAATGATGTTCTGGTCGCTAGACGCATGATGACAAAGCAGGGCGGCATACATGGCGATATAATTTCGCCAGTATTTCAGTGCTAAAGACCAACTATTATCTGCTTTTGAAGTCAATAATTGCAACAAGCCCTGCTCTTGAGATTGCAAAAAGGCTTCAATAATAGGCGCCTGATGAACATCCGCATGGAAATTAGCTATATCCAAATAATAAGCAATATGCAAAGACCCTGATGGAGTCAATATTAATCTGGCAATTGATTTAATCTCTTGTTCCACAATGAACTACTTTATTTATACTGATTGAAAGCACGCAGTATAACAAAATAATCATACATGAACGACACGCCCATATGTCGCTACAAATTTATCATAAATCACTTCTTCTATTTTCATCGCCCTACCCCATAAAGTAACAAAAAATAACGTTCTTGTTACTTTGTGTTATTTTACGATTACGCAATCATTGCGAAAAAAATAAAAAAGCATTTATCCATGCAACCAGAGTATCCTCTGAAAACCTATAAAAACATGCTATCTTGTTCCCTCATACCAATATCTATAGAGATAAAACATGAATATTTTGATTGCGGGCGCCTCGGGGTTTATCGGACATGCATTAGTTCGCTCACTGAAAATAGACCATCACATCACTGTATTAGGCCGAAACAAATCAACATTACAACGAGAATTTTCAAACGCCGCCACGTGCTGCACTTGGGATGAATTATCTCAGTTAGATGCCAAACAATTTGACGCCATCATTAACCTGTGCGGATTTAATATTGCGGCATCGAAGTGGAGTGAGGCCGTCAAAAAACAACTCATCGATTCACGCGTCAGCACAAGTACCATATTGATTCATTGGCTCATCAAGCATCAGGCCAAACCCCATTTTATTTGCGCCAATGCCGTCGGCATCTATGGCCTGCAAGACAATGGCGACCAATCGGCCTTTGACGAAGATACCCTCATTAACACGAAAAACCCGCCTGATTTTTTAAGTAAAATAGGTGTTTGTTGGCAAGAGGCCCTACAACCGGCTATCGATTATGGCATACCGGTGACAACGACGCGATTTGGCGTGGTATTACAAAAAGGCCAAGGGATGTTAAAGAAATTGTTCCCCAGTTTTTATTTGGGATTAGGCGCCATCATCGGCGATGGGCAGCAAAGTTTATCATGGGTACATATTAATGACGTGGTTGGCGCGATCACGTTTTTATTAAACAAACCAGAACTCACCGGCGCATTTAACCTGACATCACCCTACCCTGTCAGTCAAAAGGAATTTTCACATAAATTGGCGACCTGCTTACATCGCCCTTTGTTCCTCAAAATGCCTGCGTTTTTCATCCGCCTACTTTTTGGCGAAATGGGCGAATGTCTGTTACTCAAAGGACAGCGTGTGGTACCAAAGCGACTGTTTGAAGCTGGTTATCAATTTCAGTATCCGAAATTAAATCAAGCGTTACAGCGCGAATTTAGCAACAGATAACGCACGATCACCTAAGTCTTGGGCAAAACGCAGCATATAACCATCAGGATCTAAAACAATGAACTGGCGATTACCCACTTCACTATCATTTACTCGATACCATTTTTCTTCGATGGGTAAAAAAATGGTAGCGCCTGATTGTTGAACATGATTATATAATTCATCAATCTGGGTAGTCCGTATTTCCAGATTCATGCCCCTGCCAAAGGGTTTTTCCAATGCAGCTGAGATCCATGTGCGATTTGTTCCCTCTGCTGAATTATTGCTTATTTCATCCAGCATGATCCGTGAGCCTTGACGCTCCAGCATAGCAAATCCATCTTCTTCACGCTGATATTGGATTTCGAAACCAAGCACATCCGTATAAAAAGCAAGACTGATTTTAATATTGGAGCAACATAACTCTGGCGTTAATGACGTGATCAAACGGCTCATCGTGGAAAACACATGCTTATCTAAAGAATTCATGGTACACGTTCTTGATGAAATAACGCAACTCCATGTCAATGCTGTACTGCCAACAAGAACCTAGCCGAGTTGACTCAATCTAGACTTTAACTTACTGTGAGAACCTTATGTTATAACGCGTTTAACGTTGTTCAATGAGCATTCTAATGGAAACTTGGTATCAAAAAACAGGTAACATCATCACCTTAACGATCTATGTCCAACCAGGGGCCAAGCATAATAAAATCATTGGAATTCATGGTGATGCCCTGAAAATTAAACTAGCTACCCAGCCCATTGAAGGACGTGCTAACAACGCGTTAGTGCGCTATATCGCCACATTATTTGAGGTGCCATTATCACAAGTCACTTTAAAACGCGGTGATAAATCTCGGCATAAAATCATTGAAGTCCGTGCAAGTCAAATCGATCCAAAAATCCTACTCAACAATGAACACCCGTATTGATTTTCTCCACGCACAAACTACAATGAATGTCTCAATACATCAGGAATTACAATTATGTCAGACAAAATTCGTGGCAAAGTAAAATGGTTTAACGAAGCAAAAGGTTTTGGCTTTATTGAAGCCAGTGGCAAAGATTACTTTGTGCACCTCAGCGCTATACTTTCCAATGGTTTTAAAACACTCGCTGAAGGTGCGGCTGTATTGTTTAAACCTGGTCAAGGTAAAAAAGGACTACAAGCTGAAGACGTTGAAGTCGTCTAATCAACTCACACATGGCGATATAACAAACATGAGCATTGAACTTAACCATACCATCATTGCCGCACACGACAGCAAATTATCCGCTCATTTTTTAGCAGAAATACTGGGCTTACCCGAGCCCACTCGTTTTGGACCATTTATGGTGGTTAAAACTGATAATCACGTGAGTCTGGATTTCATGCAAACATCGAAAGAAATTCAGCCGAAACATTACGCCTTTCTTATCAGTGAAGCGGAATTCGATGCTGTATTTAAACGCATTTGTGATCGAAATATCCCCTATTGGGCCGATCATAAAAAAGAACACGCTTTCACTATCAATCATAATGATGGCGGACGAGGACTTTATTTTAATGATCCAAATGGCCATTTTTTAGAAATTATTACGCGCCCTTATGGCAGCGGCCAATAAAATGAGGGCGACATAGGCATATGGAGAAAAACATAGCATGCACACATTCACTATCTATCACAATCCTAAGTGCTCTAACTCAAGAAAAGCTTTAGAAATATTACACAACCATAATATTAACCCAGCCATCATTGAATATCTAAAAACCCCGCTTAACTTAGAGCAGATCATTCAATTACGATCACATTTTGAATTAACAGATTTTATCCGACACAATGAGCCGGTCTTTAGCGAACTCAAACTCAGCCTAGAGGACGAAGCCAGCGTGTTATCAGCTATGGTGCAAGAGCCTATTTTAATGCAACGCCCCATCGTAACATATGCAGGTAAAGCTGTGATTGCAAGACCGCCGGAGAGGATATTAGAATTAATTGATTACGCTATGCCGAACACAGTTTAAAAAGCGTAATCTTAATTTGCCAATAGAGTCAAAGATAATCACTGATCAAGAGTTTGATCTGATAACTCAACATTTTATTCCACCTGAACAAAGCGAAGGGTACAATGTTGAGTATCATTATCGATGATATAAAATAGATATGAAATTCATTATCATTGATGGTTTTCGGAGACAATAAATGCAATTCGCCATAGAAAAATCCTTTATTACTTATGAATTGGCCTATGCACTTACACAATCAGCAATCGATCATGCTAAGACATTACACCTTGCTATTTGTGTTGCCATTGTAGATACAGTGGGAAATTTAGTTTCCTTCGCAAAAATGAATGACTGTAATTTAATTGGCATAGGTACCTCGCAAGGTAAAGCATATACAGCCGCAATGAGCGGGTTAAGTACACGAGATTTTCTATCCTATTTAAATGAAAATGAAGTTTCTTTAACCAGTTTAAAAGATGAAAAACTAACATTAATTGCTGGTGGATTACCTATTTTATATCAAGGAAAATTAATTGGCGGTATTGGCACTGGTGGTGGAACAGGAAAACAAGATGAAGAGTGCGCACAAGTTGCATTAACAGTCATCAACTCGCAGGTAATTACATGACTGATTATCAACAACCAATTATCACTTTTGAAAAATCTGGTTTTATAATGTCTACTGATAAAAACAAAATAAACCATACTACTGTGTATGAATTTCTTAAGACAACTTATTGGGCAGCAGATCGTTCTTTTCAACAAGTCGAAGACTCTATTAAAAATTCATTATGTTTTGGTGTATATGATCAAACGAATCAAATTGGATTCGCCAGAGCGATTACTGACTACACAACCTTTGCTTATTTGGCAGATGTTTTCATTTTACCATCACATCGAAATCGCGGCTTAGGAAAATGGCTGCTGAATAGTATTGTTAATATCGAATTATTAAAAAATATTAACTCGTGGTTATTACTCACAAATGATGCTCAACAACTATATGAACAGGTTGGATTTGCAACCTATCCCTATCCAGAAAGAGTGATGATCTTAAAATCACACAAACTGCCTCCTCAAGTAACATGTTAGACCGTATTTCCAAGATAACCTTTTGTGTGTGCATGGATGGAAAAACTGGCAACCGAGTGTGAACTAATACATCTAAAAAACCAATGCCTGACAAACATTAATTCGTTTAATAGCATCCGCAACAACTTCATCCAATATCTCATGCACAGATTGTCTTTTTTTAACCAATCCAACACACTGCCCCGCATATTGCGCTAATGGTTCCAGATCACCCTCCATCATCGGTGCTGGTAAATTATGAGTATAACGTTCGACAGGGCTTCCTGGACAGAATTGTGTAATAATATCATGTTCGCCAGGACGCTTGCCCGATGGCGGTTTATCTGCCTTTACCCATTGATCATAAGTACTATTACGAAGCACACGCATATATGAATTTGGCCAGCCCTTATCAAATAAATCGGTATAGACAGTATCTGTTTCTTTAGCGTTTAAAATACGATTTTTATATTGTTCATGAATACCTGCTTCATGGCTTGCTAATAATCGCGTGCCCAAAACAATACCTTCTGCACCTAACGCCATCGCCGCAGCCATTCCACGTCCATCAGCAATACCACCTGCCGCAACCACCGGTACTTTGCCGTCAACTACATCAACAACAGTAGGCACTAAGGGCATTGTGGCTACTTCACCCCAAATATGCCCGCCAGCTTCCCAACCTTGGGTAACAATAACATCAACCCCAGCATCAATTGCCAGTTTAGCTTGGGCAGCACTGCCGACAGTAAGTATTACCTTTCCACCCTGCGCATGTATTTTTTCAACAAATGGACTGGGATCGCCCCAAAAAAACCAAATGATTTTAATGCCTTTTTTGAGACTCATTTCTAATCGTTCATGTTGATCCCACTCTAATACTAAATTGACACCGATGGCTTGATCAGTAAGCGCTGACGTTTCATCAATTAATTTCTCGCACTTTTCCATTGGCCATGCGCCCAGTGGCAACATGCCAAGACCACCATAATTAGCGACCGCGCTAGCAAGTCGCGGCGTTGTAGCACCACCCATTGGCGCTTGAAAAATAGGCACGCTCAAATTCAAAAGATCACAAAGACGCGTTTTTATTTTCATGAACGTGGGGCCTCCTCCATATCGTTATTAATCTCGTTTAAACTCGTTGAAAACACCACATTCTTGATAACCCAATTTCTTATAAAGTGGATACCCTTCTGCAGATGCTTGCAGCACAGCAAGTGAATATCCCAATGATTTCGCTCGCTTTAAACGATATTCTTGCATCGCTCGACCATATCCTTGATGACGATAGGGCATTGCTGTTGATAACCAATGCAATCCTGCGACTTGCGCATAGTAACAAGTTAACCCACGAACAACGGGTACACCATCCACATACCCTACATAGTACTCAATCGGATCATCTTCTGTCAGTACAGATGCAATCCATGAAAAATATGTTTTAAAAGCACCCTTATTGTTAGTAAGCACCATTGCAAAATCCAGCAATGTTTTTTCATTGGTTGCTCGAATAATTTTAAGCGCCGTTTTAGGTAAACTGTTTTCATCCCATTTATGCAAATCAAGCGACATGGCGATATTATTTTCTGTATTCCCATAGCCAATCTTTTCTAACTGCATTGATAAATCACAGGGTTTATCATGGGGACTCACCCACCATGAAAAAGGGATGTGTTCTTGAAAAAATACAGCCGTGGCATCATGCACCATTTTAGGCGCTGCTTCTGATATAAAATCCGCATCTAATACATAATTAAACGTATCGTCAGGTAATCGCGTATTAACACTGGTAAATCCTGGTCGTCTAATCAAATCAATTTGCGGCAGATATTGCGCATAATAGGTCATATGAACATTTAAATTGGCTTCCATCGCCATCATTAATTTGTCTTCACACCAATGTTCAGCGCCTATCCCTGAATAAAAAGACAATAAATCCCGCTTTCTGCCTGGCCAACACTTTGCTTTTGCATCAATTTCTTGCACCAATTTACTTTTACCCAATACATAAGATGTGCGGTCATGTTCATATTTTTTTGCCAACTGCTTCTTTAAATTCGCATAGATTAATGCTTCTTCCGGATGATGTGTCAAATAGTCCTTGAAGTGGATATGACGATTGATTTGTGGGTCACCCTGCTCATACAGATGTAAATGATAATGAATCAGTGGATCATTGTGTCTGCTTGTAAAAAAGCTTCGATGTGGAATCACGCTGCGGCTTAATGCCGCATATCCCATGTTCTTCAAGCCATCTTCAATCAAACAAATAGAATCTATATCATCACAGACCAATAACATATCAATAACTGGTTTAGCTGGCATATTAGAAATGGCCGTACTGCCGATATGATGAATTTCCTTCACATGCTTTTCTAATATTGTGCGCATACGCTCAGCTTCACAGTTAAATAAATGAGACCAATTAGAATCATAAGAGGCTATATGTATTTTAGATGGTTGCATGCTTAAGATTTCCACTCGTATAACATATCAGGGCACTGCTCTTCATTCTCTGAGCCGTCCGAAAATTCTAAAATTTTAAAACCATGTCGTTCATAAAAGCGCCTAGCACTTAAGTTTTCTTGGAATGTACGTAATCGAATGGAAGAATTTAATGATTTCGCTTTAGCCATCAAAAGTGATCCAGCACCATGCCCAACTGCTTCAGGTAATACATACAGTTGCTCAATCCAATTGACTCCTTGTATTTCATCAATTGCCATCATCCCAATGATCACATCATTTTTTTCGACCACCCAAACTTGGGCGCTGGGTATTAATATATCATGCATCCATTGTTGAATGGCTGTATCTGAGTGGACAAGCGGTGCAAAAGAAATATACTTTTTACGAGATGCCAAATAAAGATTCGCAATAACGCTCGCATCTGATTGGGTAGCAATTCGCATTGACAATTTTTGTGTCATCATAATTTTTCCCAATCTTCATATGTCATAGCCCAACGCTCATGATCACACCATTTACCATCTATTTTAAGGTACCTTGGTGAAAACCCTTCTTTTCTGAAACCATTTGTTTGAATTAAACGAATGGACCTTTCATTTTCAGGTTGAATATTCGCCTCGATACGATGCAGTTTTATTTTTTCAAATGCATTTTTCAATACCAGTTTGAGTGCGCTACTCATTACGCCTTTGCCAGCATGATCAACGGTCGCATAATAACCCAAATAGCCACTTTGAAAACACCCAAATACTATCTCACTAATATTAAAGACTCCTGCAATTTTGCTCTCAGCAACTTCAACCAAATAACCTTTTTGGTTCAACTGTGAAATTCGCTCGATGTATTGCTCAAACGCTTCTAGTGTTTTGGGCGCATTTGTCCATGGATGATGCAAATGCTCGCTTTGTTGCATGACCTTAATAAACTCATTTGCGTCTGATAAAACAGGCTCTCTAATGCGAATGTTCATTTATTTTTTCCTGTGTCTTTTGTTCTAAAGGGTAACGTGAGGGGCAGGTATATTTCTTCATTCACTTTGAAATGATTTGACGTAATTTTAGGCCAGCACCAATAGCAGGATCGTCACCATCACTGCATGCCTTCGGAGTCATTAAGTGGCATGGCCCATCCGGTGAACTTCATGTTTACGCATGAGCAGATAGGCTATAATTGTAAAAGATTTGAATCACATTGAACAGCGGTGGCATTCATGCAAAGTCCTGAGGAATATTCGCATACGCTCACAGGAGATGGACCGATCAAATTAATCTAGCGCCCATCTTCTCGATTAATCTGCCATTCCGCACCCTATATTTGGATGCATTCTATAAACTCGTTCATTTGACGCTTAGGATGTATACTCAGAGAATAAAACTGCTACCTACGGTAATAGATCTCAAGTTTCTTGGACAGAAAGACATGAGGCTCTTTTCATGTCTTTTTGTCCAAAGTCCAAAACAAATGAATCCATTGTCATTGCTTCTAAGAGCATGGGCTTTACATTACCAATGTTTCTGTAAAAACGTTCAGATAACAAATAAAATCATCCATGACCATACAATTCAATCACACGGTTATCCAATCAAAAAATGCTGAACTTTCTGCGCAATTCCTAACCGAGATCTTAGGTCTCCCCTCCCCTACTCGCTTTGGTCCATTTGTAGTTGTCAAAACCAGTAACGATGTTAATCTCGATTTCATGACGACAACCAAAGACATTCAGCCCAGACATTTTGCTTTCCTCGTAAGTGAAACTGAATTTGATGAAATGGTTGTAAAAATTAATGCACGCCGATTCAAAAGTAATTTAAAAAAATAATTCATAATTCAACAAGCTCAATTTTTGAGCTCGGCATAATACAAGCTCCTCTTCTTTAAGTAAAGAGGTGAAATCACAATTTTATCCGATAAAAATGACACTTAACTCCATGACCTAGATCTTTTTTATAAAACTGCATCCCGCATTTTTGCATGACACGTTGAGAGGCTAGGTGCTCTTCCGGGGCGAACGCAATAATAGACTCCGTCTGAATGTTCTGCTTTGCCCATTCAATCAAAGCTGCCAATGCCTCAGAAGCATAGCCCCTTCCCCAAAATTTTTTATGAAGCAAATAGCCAACCTCTATTGCTCCTGTATCAATTAAACCAAAGCCACAACGACCAACAAACTCCATTGACGCCTTCAAGAACATAACAAAATTAGGCAGTCCTTGCTCCTGATAAAAATCAATCAATGAATCCATCCGCGCTTTTGTTTGCTCAATATTTTGAGTTCCCTCTGGAAAAAATCGCCGTACTGCAGGATCACTATGTAATCCTGCAATGTATTCCAGATCATCATGTGTTAACAGACGTAAATGGAGATGTTTGGTCTCTATGATTATAGGCGTCATCAATTACTCTCAATCCGCATAAACCAATACCTCACTCTTATAAATAAGCCTATAAAACCGTAAGATAGCGCCAAATTGGATCAATGATCAGACTAATCGGGTTCGGGCGGGTTCGCCAACGGTCATGGGCTCGTATTAAATCGAGGTTTGTCCAAACTCCAGTACTGAGCAAGGTATACTACAAACAACCGAGCAATTTGCATAAACCGCGTTGATGATATGTTTAATGTACCGGCTTTCCACCCCAGATAAGCTAGGCATGAAAAACCGGTCGCAAATCCGGCTGCAATAAGTATCACATGGTCATGAAACCACGATACCAAATAACGTTTATGCACAGAAACCTCATGCTGTTGGCTCAGCAATCGCTGTTCGAGAATCCCTATCGCCGTCATCACACTCTTTCGATTGTTCAGTTCCATCATATTCACTCAGGGTTGATATCGATCCAAAGTACTTGCGCGTTTGCTCAAAACTCATTTTTCGTATATTAAACAACAAATATCGTCTTAACAAACCAAACATCAACAGATTGAAAAGCAATACGCTGCCAAACGCCGCCATGATGCTGTGACAGGCCAAGAAAATGCCATATCCCAACGCGGCCATAGCGGTCATCCAAATGACCATCAATACAACTAACAGCATGCATACGTTGATCACTAATGGAAAAATACTGAGCCGTGCTAGTCTTACTTCCAATTTAGTCATGGACATCAATGTTTTAATTGACCCGCATTTACTAACGATAAGACCTTCAAGTTCGCCAAGAACTCCCATTATTTTCTTAACAGAGCGGACACTAAAAAGCCGATGCCACCAGCAATTAATACGGCTTTCAATGGGTTTTCACGTACTTTCTTAATCAAGTCTTCCGAGTATTGTTCAATTTCTCGCTCTGTTGATGACATTTTATCCAAACCTTCTTCATATAATTCATTTGCATATTTTTTGCCTTCATGCAGCAAATCGCTAACAGCGGCACCCACTTGTGCGTGTTTGGAATTGATAGTCGGTTTACTTTTTCGCATTGTTTCCATGTTTATCTCCGGTTAAAAGTCAATTTAACAAATTACGTAACTCCCCAGGTATGTCATCCAGAGCGCGTCTTTTTGCGCGAAGGATCTCAGATTGTGCAAAATTCAGGTGATCATTCGCGCAAAAAAACCGCGCTCTGGATGACGTGCTTGCTTCGTGTTCAGTGAAAACACCAAACTTATCCACAACCTAGAGAGTTACCAAATTACATGATTAAGCATAGATGATATTCCTGATTTTTGTAAGTCGATTTTACTAGAATTTAGCCATTTTTATAAAAATGTTGAAACGATGGCCGACTCCAAATGTTTAGGGTCTGTTGACAATTCAGACTCCTACGAATCAAAAGAAAAAGTAACCATTCACCATCTAACGGATGCGAGTGATGTTACTTTTTACTAATTCTTCCACTCCCTGATGGTATGTGAACTGAAAGAATGCAAAAAAACATGACGCAATTGCGCTAACGCCATAGCGCGATGACTCACCGTATTTTTTATCTCCTCGGGCAATTGTGCCAACGTGCACTCATACTCTGGTAAATAAAATACGGGGTCATAACCAAATCCATCGTCTCCTTGAGGGTCTCGGCTAATCAGACCCGAACAAGACCCCGTGGCAATGATGGGGGTCGGATCATCCGCACGTTGCACCAAGGCGATAGCGCAATAAAAATAGGCTTGCCTACTATCATCGGGCGTATCAGCAAGTTGTTTCAAAAGTAATGCTATATTCTCCTGATCAGTCGATCGAACACCTGCAAACCGCGCCGAATAAATCCCCGGTCGACCATTCAAGGCCAAAACAACAAGACCAGAATCATCGGCTAATGCTGGTTTGTGTCCAAAGCTACTTGCATGGCGTGCTTTAATAATCGCATTTTCAATAAAGCTCAAGCCCGTTTCTTCAGCGTCCGAAATACCCAGTGCGTGTTGTGAAATGCAGCGCACGGACGATAATATGCTTTGTAGCTCCCTGATCTTACCCGAATTGCTGGTTGCTAAAATGAGCTCATTCATTCAAATCTCATCGGTAAAAATAAAAAGCATATACAAAACAACTCGATTAGTCTACCATTTGATATATGTACACATATCAAATGGAGAGCATCATGACCCGTGGAGGCCACCGCATAGGATCCGGACGTCCCAAAGGTAGTAACAAATGGGGCGAATCAACTCAAGCCATTCGCATCCCGATTTCAAAAGTAGCCGATGTGAAAACATTTCTCGAAAACAAAAATAGAAAAACCTCGGTCATCGTTTCGACAACTTTAGCCAGCGATTGTGAGCTTGGCTCGTATGAGCGGGCCAAAGTTGTCGATATAAACTATCATTGTCCATTATACGCAAGCCACGTTAGAGCCGGTTTCCCCTCTCCAGCAGATGACCATATCGAGACTCACTTAGACCTCAATGCACACCTCATTAAACACCCAGCAGCTACCTTTTTTGTCATCGCATCCGGTGACTCCATGACCGATGCTGGCATTCAATCCGGTGATATGCTCATCGTTGATAAAAGCTTAGAGGCCACACACGGCAAAATCGTTATCGCAGCGATTGATGGCGAACTCACCGTCAAACGGCTATCACGACAAGCTGGCAAGGTAAAACTATTGCCCGCAAATAACCGTTATGGCCCTATTGATATCACTAATGAACACGATTTAGTGATTTGGGGTGTTGTCACCCACGTCATTCACTCAGCGAGCTAATCATGTACGCGCTAGTCGATTGTAATAATTTTTATGCCAGCTGCGAGCGCTTATTTCGACCTGATTTACGCAATAAGCCCATCATCGTATTATCAAATAATGATGGTTGCATCATTGCGCGATCCAATGAAGCCAAAGCCTTAGGTATTGCAATGGGAGCACCTTATTTTACAATCAAAGCATTATGCAAACAGCACCAAGTCCATGTGTTTTCATCCAATTTCCCATTGTATGGTGATCTCTCACAGCGAGTCATGAGCGTGATTAAAAACGCATGGCCTATTGTTGAACAATACTCCATTGATGAAGCGTTTATTAACTTACACACCATGCCAGAAGGCGCACACAACGCATTTTGCCATAACCTAGAACGACAAATTTTAAACCACACGGGAATCCCCACATCCATTGGTATCGGTCCAACAAAAACCCTTGCAAAAATTGCCAATCATTTGTGCAAAAAAGATCTTAAAACATCCGTGTTTAACATCAATCAGCAACGAGAATGGTTGAAATACGTTGATGTGGGTGACGTGTGGGGTGTGGGTAAACAATGGCGTAAAAAATTACTTACCCACGGCATTAGTACGGCGGCAGACTTAGCAGCATGCCACCCTCGCGAGTTGAAAGAGCGATTCAATGTTGCGTTGTTGCGCACAGCAATGGAATTACAGGGCATCAACTGCTGTACAAATGAAGAAGCAATCCCTCGCCAAAGCATCCTATCATCAAAAAGTTTCGATACCATGCCAACAGAATATCATATCTTAGCGCAAGCTCTCAGCAGCCATGCCGCTCGTGCTTATGAAAAATTACGCAATCAGCACTTATTAGTCAAAGACATCACTGTTTTTGTGCACACCAACCGATTTCGTCCTGATCTGCCACAACAGCACAGTAAAATAGTATATAAACTCATCCACCCTACCGACGATTTACGTCTCATTACTCAGGCCGCTAAAGACTGTTTAATGACCTTATATCAACCTAATTTTTCATACAAAAAGCTCGGCATTTGTTTTACAGCGTTGACTCACAAAAACCATCAACAATTTGATTTGTTCCATCAACCCACTGACGACTCGTTACAGAAAAAGAACCTATTAATGACCGTTTTCGATGACATTAATCACAAATTCGGGCGTCATACGATTAAATTGGCCGCAGAGGGATGCCATAATAAACCGATGATCGCAGCAACCAACATGCGATCACCGCGTTACACAACCCAATGGCTAGAGCTGGCTGTAATCAGAAATGGGACGTAGAGTTGGTTTCGAAATCACTTGGTGGACTACAATGCGGAGATTATCCCAACGTAGACCATGAGGAAACGCTTTTATCAGAAATTCCCGCCTTAAAAACCAATAAACAGTAGGATCACCCTCTCCCATTGATGGGCTACCCTGTGGACACAATTTGGTATTAAAACAGACCAAATTACCGTGTATTTTGATTCAAAATACACGGCTAGGATGTATGCTGGTCAAATGAGCGAGAGTGACGTGCCCACCAATGAGCTTCGAACGTTGCTCTGGAACAAAAAGAGCAAGACAAAAGCTAAGGAACGGGCCAGAAATAACGTCCCATTCTTGCACTAAATCTAGGCATCATCTTGACGCGTTCTTCACTCACAAAAGCTCAATGTACCGCAAGTACACCGTCACTTTTGTTCGCTTCAGAACGCGTCAACCTGATACCTATCTTTAGCACCAGAATGGGACGTTATTTCTGGCCCGTTGCTTAAGTTTGTGACCGATCGCAGTATAGTTATTGATTTTTGAAGCGTAACTGCTCACCCCGTACGTCATCCCGATCATAGCGAGGGAACTCCGAAGCATGGCACAGCGCTACTATCCAGGAGATCTTTCGTTACCATCGAGATCAGGGAGGGTTAAAGAAACAGGATCTTTCGAACCCGAACCACTCTCATCCCTCTTGATGTTCAATTGATCTTTGGCATTACCTGTAGTACTCCCTGTACTCTCCATCGGCACCTCATTAGGATCTTTATTAGGATCTTTTGCTTTAGGAGAGGGAGTAGGAACAGGGGCACCCGCTGATGTATGTTGTTCACCTGCTTTCTCAGCACTCTGAGTCTCTAATTCCTTCAATTTTTGCTTTGAAAGATCTGATTTCAATTTTGAGTCAGCCACATCTTTTTCCAAATTATCAATGTTCGAAGGCAGATCAGGTGCCGCAAGTTTCGCATTTTTAGCGACCTGATTAAGTTCATGTTCTGCAATCTGATGGGCAATCATTGCTTTATCCAATTTCGCCACAGCAACATCATGAGCCGCTGTTTCTGTTGCCATCTGACCAATCATTAAACGTTCCTTTGCTGCATTTGCCTCATCCCTTACCGCGTTTGCATCTGTTTTAAGCGCGGGGTTCTCTGGCTCTTTCGAAGAATTCAACTCAAGCCGCTCAGCTTGTTTATTCAGTGTAGAGGCCTCTTTTTTTAAACTGTCTAGACCAACACGCTTTTCCACCGCGTCTAGCTGCGCTTCTGCAGCCTCTACTTTTCCTGAAAGTGCCGCAGACTTAGCGTTGACTTTATCACTCACATTTGTCTTTGCGCTCCCCCACTTTTCTTCAGCACGTTTCACTCCATCATCCGCGTTTGCTTTTTTAGCTACGGCTTTTTTAAGCTCAGCATCTGCCGCCTCATAAGTCGCCTTTGCCTTATCAGCTTTTTTCTCCGCTTTATCTAACGCCTTTAGTTGAGTATCCTCACTCTTCCAAAATTTAGATTCAGACAACTCGGCAACTTCAGCATTTGCAGACTGTAACCTATCCTGAGCTCGATCCACTGTTCCTTGAGCGTCATTCAAATACATGTCGGCATACTGATTCTCTAAACGTGCCCCTTGCAAATCCAAACTTGCAGCGCTAGCCTCAGCCATGGCAAGCTGCTCATCAGCTTTTGCTTTTGAAACGGAGGCGTCTACAAAAGATAATCTTGCCCCTGTTTTATCTAGACTGGCTTCTAAAGCATCATTTGCGATATTCAAATCACTTGGATTTTCTAAAGCTAACTTGTTTTTTGCAAGTGCTTTCTCATCCATCTCAATTGATTTCATCTGTGCTTCTTGCAACTTATCCTCGGCTGCTTGGACGTCATTTTGAGCAGCAGTTATCCCCTGAGCTGCTTGAGTGGATTTTGCATCTATCAATTTACGCTGTTTTGTAACAGCATCTTCTCTTGCCCTAGCGCCACCACCTGTATTTTGTCGGGCACTGTCCGGGTCGTAAGGAGTGTTATTGTTTGGACCAAATATGGCTTCTTTAGCTTTTGACATAAGGGCTGATTTTAGATCGCCAAAAAGTTTCTGTATGTCCTTATTAGCGGCAAGATCATTGAACGCATTTAGTGTGTTCTTAAACTGAGCGAGGCCCTCTTCCAGAGCTTGCACATGTGCGTTCCCACTCTTCACAGGCTCTTCTCTTTTACGCTCAGGTTTTTTGGCTGGCATAAATCGTTCTTTAAGTGCCTTAAACGATTTTTCGATATTTGACTTTGCTTTTAATTTTCCTCTCTCTGCCAACTTATCTTTTTCTTCTTTCGCAGCAGCAGCATCGTCCGCTTTTTTATTGCCATCAGCATTGGGAACTACTTTAGGACCACTGGCATCACCTGTGTTGGCATCAGCTGTGTTGGCATCAACTGTGTTGACATCACCTGTTTTATCTATCTGATTTTCACTCATTGAAATACCCCTTAAAGCAAATTTCACATTATAGTACAATTATAGAACATTTCAGACTCTATTACGAATGATATTTATGAACTTGGACTTTGGACAAAACGGCATGCAAAAAAACGCATGCAATTCCGTCCAAATAATTTCAGATCTGTGAAATTTACAGACATATATTATCGGGTGGAATCGATTTATTTTATAAAAACAGTTGCATATAGTGTAGTTAATGAACTGGTTGATAGTAATGGATCTCAAGTTTCTTGGACAGAACGACATGAGGCTCTTTTCATGTCGTTCTGTCTAAAGTCCAAATGAACAACGGATCAGGTATTCTCAGTGGATTCATTGACCCATTGAGAATACGGCAATACATGAGTGGTTAACCAATTTTTTTGGTTGATAACATATTTTATAAATTGATCTTCAACCAAGATATTTCTTAATCCATCGTGCACATATAAATGAGCATACATTGTTTTTTTAATGTATCGCTCAAATCCTTCAAAAAAGGCATTTTTTTCTTCTTCAATGCTATTTTCTAATGCTAGAAAAATCATATTTCTCACATGCTGTTGATATACAGCGAGTTTATGATCATTCACATGATTATCGCTTTTTTGTTTATGGTGTGCCACGTTTTTTGTTGGTTGATAATCATCATTCAGTGCACACAATAAATATTTTCCTAAATTTTTTATTTTACCACTTGTAAAGCTTGGGGATGATTCTACTAGTTTAATTTTTTCGTGGATATAGTCTTCTTCATACACAGCAACCAAGTCTCCAATTTGTTTTTGTGACAATCCGTAGTCTTTTTTCAAAATAATCGGCAATGAATTATGTGCTAATTTATCATCGATACACTTGAGCTCGATACCCTTGTTTTTATGAATCAAAAACTGTATCGCAACGACCTGGCGATTTACTTTTCGTAATACAGGCTCTACGATTAAAGTCGAGTACTTATTGACCTCTTCAACCGATTTATCCAAGACTCTTGATTTGAAATCTCTAAAAATTTTATATTTTTCGTCATCTACACCCATTAATTTTCGAAATTTACCCAATTCAAACCAAGGCGTTTGGCCAATGTCCTGGTATCGATTGCAATTTTCATATAAAGCTAATCCGTAGCTTGATTGAAAAAGGGCTTGAACCTGCATATTTAATCGTCCATAAACACTGGGGTGATGAAGCAACTTACGCATTTTATTGCTGTATGAGTAAGAACATAATGAACCTTGAATGGATGCATCGGAGATAATTGAACTGGCATTCCACGTCCCGTTTTTATCAATTTTATCGCCATCAACTATATTCCATTCAATGACAGTGGCTAATAGATCCATCAGAGACTGCTTTATTCGTTTATGATCATGACTGTCATAACCAATCAGTTTCGTTAGTGTTGACACCTGAATATGATGTTCATCTTTGTTAAGCAAATCATCATAGGCGTGAAACAATAAGGCATTTGATATTTTTCGTTGTAAAAGTGATATTTTGCTATTGGAATGTATCACAGCGACATGTTTTTTTAATTCCATGGATTTTAGAGTCGAAAGCTCAACAATGTCTTTGCTCATGATAATAGGCATCCTGTATACGTCACATTTGGTCGATCCCTCGCTGTGATCCTAAGGACGAGCGAGTAGTTATTTTTTTATTTTACAGCATTCTCTGAATCAAATTAGAATGCTCCGTTATCTCGGCCTTGACTGCCGTTGCAGTAGGAAGTAAACACACATCATAAATACCCCCTCACCCTAGCCCTCACTGCCATTAGTTAAGGGCAGTGACCCTAGCCCTATCCCCAGAGGGGGAGGGGATCAGTTCAGTGGTAACCAGTAAAAAAACTCCGAACTAGGGTTACTTATAAAAAGTTCAGTGACTGAACTTTTCATAAAATCGTGTCTTAAACCCCAGTTTGGAATGTTTTTTACTAGTACTACTGAACTGAGTTTGTCTTAATCATTCTTACAGGACTTAGTCATCTATACAGCGCGCGGCCACAGACTTAAGTTTGTGGCCGCGCGCTGTATATCCTGTAAACGTCACATTGAATGCAAAGCACGGCATTCTGTACCTCGGTCTTGGAGTTCAGTGACTGAACTCTATCGCAATAATCGTTGAACAATAGCCGTTCGCAATATCTTACTTTGCACGCCCTCAATGGATGGAAATTGCTTTCTAATTTCAATCACGGTTTCATCTAATTTGGTTTTTAAACTGAAATCAATTGAAATGGAATCCAACTTTTCAAACCCATGCATTTGAGCATTGAGCATGACCAATTCACTAAAATTAGTAAATTGAAGTAACTCGTGAATGGCTTCAGACACCCATTTACTTTTACCTTTTAAGTCATATCCCTGCTTCATCATTTTTTCCTTTACGTCGACTAGAATGGCCTCTGGTAGAAAATAACTAACTCTAACTTTTTTGTTTAATTTAACAGGACTACTCATGAAGCTGCTCCAATTTACGAATCAAGATTTTAAAGGTTTGAGCAATGATACGGGGATTATCCAAATCTAATATTCTTATTTCATGAGTTAAATCCGATAATGATTCATTTTGAAAAATTGAATCAAGAACAACACGAGCTACGTGTATGTTTTTAGTCGATCCAAAGTGAACCGTTTTTTGTTCCCTACCATAGGTGTTAACAGGTTCCACAACAAGCGTTTGATTTTTATCCTGCTCTAAAAAGTTTTTAAGTCGCTTTAACGTGGCACCATTGATGCATTCTTCAATCGCACGCTGCTTAATAAAATTAGATTGAATATGAGTAAGTAAAGCCGCTTTTTCAAGATTCTTGATTTTATTGCAGGCAATGAGTTCTTTAATTTGGTCGTCCGCATTCAGAACCGCCTTTAAGTTAATCGCATGAGACTTAGCGCACCCAATTAATTTACTGATATCCGTAATCTTGACATCACGAAAAGGGGTACCTTGTTGTTTCGCAAAAGCATGTACCATTTTTTCAAGATTATCCATGCGTTCGGTGAGTGATAAATCCGAGCGTTCAATGTTTTCAATCCATTGCAAAATTCTAATTTTTAATTCAGTAGGTCGGCCATCAAGAATTTTTGCTTGAATATCCGATTTTTTAGCGAGGGCAGAAGCAAGGGTTCGGCGTTCACCCGCAATTAATCGATACATACCGTTGTATTCATAAACCACAATAGGATTAATGATCCCTTGATCTTCGATGGATAGTGCTAAACTTTGTAGTCCGGCAATTTCTTCTATCTTGAGATCGTACTTCGGATCATCTTGAGATAAACCATTTACGATATCTTGAAGAGATAGGGATAATAGCCGTGGGTTTTCAGGATCCGTTTCAATTTTCTTAAGTGGAATAACGTCAATGCGCAAATCGTTTGAATAGTTATGTGCGGCTGCTATGGTTTGCTCTAATCCATCGGATAGTGAGCTACCTATGGAAAATACTTTTCGTTTAGCCATGTTTAAACACCTTATTTACAATATAGCGACATGCATTCTCATATTCAGCACGTTCGATACTATTAACGGGAAGTTCAAATATACTTTTAGGATTAGCATTATCCGCTAAAATCTCAGTATAAATAGCTCGCTTTTTTATCTCATGCGGTATCACATATTTCGAGGTAAACTCTTTATTTTTAAGATCATTTAAAAAGTTTTTGTGTATGTTAATATTTCGCACTTGATTGGGTAAAATTCCAATTAATTCAATAGGGTTATCCTTATTTCGAGAATAAGTTTCTTGCTTCCATAATTGCAACATACCGTAGATGCCCTCAATGGAAAATTGTTCCATTTGTGCCGGAATAACCAAATGAGTTGCTGCTTTGATTGCTGCGATAGTAAGTGGTCCTTTTGATGGCGGTGTGTCTATAATAATTACATCGTAGCTAGCCTGTACCTCAGGTTGTTCAATAAACTTTTTTAATTGCATATGAACTTTTTCTTTGACTTCATTCTTAGTGACTGCCTCAGCTTCTTGAAGTTTGATGGAGTGAGCTGGCGCTAACTCTAAATTGGGAATTATCGTTGGATAAGGAATAACCTCTTCTCCGTAAAAAATATTAGCAATACCACTTCTTCCATCCCAGTCCAGATCGATATCCGGTTCGTAATCAGGATGAACAGGAGGAATTTTTCCGCCGTGATAAGCAGGATCATAATTCATTTTGATATAACGGCCTGAAAAATTAGCCTGGGGATCTAAATCGATGGATAATACTTTTAAATTAGAAATAAGCGCTAAATATTCTGCTAGAACAATGGAGTTGGTTGTTTTACCTTCACCGCCTTTATGTGTGGCATTAACAATTACTTTAGTCATCATGGTTACCATATGCATATAGTATGTAAAAACATAATATATGCATATGCACATGGTATGCAATACTAAAAACAAAATAACAACTAAACCGTTTGTTATTGTTTAATATATAGTTTAATAAGGTATGTTTACCTGTTGTAACATATTGATTATACAAGGTAATTAGTTGTTAACTGCGACATTTACAGGATGTAGTGTGACGTTTACAGGAGATGGGTGTGACGTTTACAGGGGGCAAATGTGACGTTGACAGGAGGGAACTGCGACGTTTACAGGAGATGAGTGGCATATACAGGAAAACCTAGACTCCGAGGAGCGTCACCTAGTTTGAAGACTACTCAGTAATTCTAATTTGTTTGACTTCCAGTCCTGTATATTTTGTTGGGTCACCGTTTCGAATCGCATATAGCTCATGATATACCATCGTTTTTTCTTTTAAAAAGAAATGAAACAACAGGTTGTAGCAGATAATATCATTATGCGGATTTAGCGTCAATTATGTCCATGTCTTGCTAGCAATTCTGGGTGAACGAGGTAGGGTGGGCAAAGGAGCTTGCGACGTGCCCACCGTTGTACCACTGCTGGTGGGCACGCCGCAAGCTCCTTTGCTCACCCTACGAATTCAGTGATATTTTGCGAAAAATAATTTTATTAAAACGCTACATAGCCCTAGAACAGCGGGCCTTATCGTTCACCCAGAATTGCTGGTACCTAGTGTAGAAGAAACTAGACTTTGGACAAAAAGACATGATGGTTGCTAATCATTACATATGATACACTATGAGCATATTTCTACCCATGTCATTTGTTAGGAACGGGCCCGTTCCTTAGTTGAGGTATAGACGTCCATGCTACAAAATCTCTTTAAATCGTGTTTGATGGCCTATTTAAGCATGATATGGATAGACGCTGCCGCTGATGTCAATACGTATTTTAATTCAATTAAAACGAATCCTAATGCGTTGTACGCATTTTTTAAAACAATGCCCACAGGAGGGGAGTTGCATTATCATTTTTCAGGTAGTTCTTATCCAGAGGATTTGATTAAACACGTTAGGAGCGGCAATTATTGTGTTATTCCGAGCACTTTAGAACTGACTCCATTTGATAAGGAGTGTGAGGGTGTGCACTCCAAAACATTCTTTTCAGATGATAGGCATTATCCACAAGCAATTCGAGCGTGGTCAATGACCGATTTTATTGCAAACAAAGAATCCAATCATGATCACTTTTTTAGTGTGTTTGGTAAGGTAGCACCAGTGTATGATGAATTTTATACATCCCTATTAGCGGAAATGATGCAACGTGCCGCCAATCAACACGAGTTATACATGGAAGTCATGATGATGAATTTATCTTCCCCAGACTCATACGCTAAGCTCACGAAATCAACACCAACATGGGTCGATAAAAAACATATTCTATTAACCAATAAAGACTTTCAAAAAAACATTAAACAGCAAATTGATGCAAGTAACCATTATTTAAAACAAGTCCATCACGTGCTAGGGTGTGATACCAATTCAAAGCAACCGGTTTGTTCTTTAGACGTTCGTTTTCAATTCTGGGTAAAACGTGAGGAATCACGGGACAGTGTTTTTGCACAAGCTTTAACAGGATTTGCAGCGGCAGCACAATCATCGAATATTGTGGGTGTTAATTTAGTGCAGCCTGAAAGAGGGGTTATTTCCACACGTGATTTTAACGAACACATGCGTATTTTTGAATTTTTACACGCAGCATATCCTCAGGTGCACATTGCGTTGCATGCTGGGGAGTTGGAGCCTAATACCAGTTTACCCCATGATCTCAGCTTTCATATTCGTAACTCCGTTTACATCGGACATGCGGAACGGATTGGTCATGGTGTGGATATTGTTCATGAAGATCAGTCATCCGAACTTGTAAAACACATGGCAAAGCAGCAGGTTGCTGTTGAAATTAATTTAACCAGTAATCGAACCATTTTATCTATCTTTGGTAATCAACATCCGATTTTATACTATTTGCAACACGGTGTACCCATCGTACTATCGACCGATGATGAGGGTATTTTACATACGGATTTAACACGTCAATACGTGGATGCGGCTTTTACCTACGGTATTGATTATCAAACGCTTAAGAACATTGATCGTAACTCGTTAACGTACAGTTTTCTATCGGGAAAAAGTATCTGGGTCGATCCTGCTAAGTCAATCATTGCACCTGCTTGTCGAGATCGAATGAGCCTTGCTTGTCGTGAATTTATCAAGACCAGTGACAAGGCCCGTTTACAATGGGCCTTGGAAAATAAGTTATCGGAATTTGAGGCGACTTTTTAGGTTTTGGGGACTTCAGCAGGTAAAAACTGAAATGCGGGCGCCGGTTTAAATTGGTTATCAGCATCACCTGCGTATGTTTGGCCTGCATCAAGCGGTAATTTAAGGATGGGTGCGCCTGCTTCGAAATTAAGGTTAGCCAGTGTTACCCAAAATGTATTTGGACTGGTGGATGAATCAAAATAATAAACCAAGTTTTTTTGATCAGACATCGTTCTCCATATCGTTGCGGCGATATTTGGTTCGTTAGGTGTTGTAATGCCAAAGGGGACACTCACCGCACGGATGACGCTCAGGACGCTCGCAAGTGCTTGGTTGGCATAGGATTGGTTAGGAACACTTTTAATATAGTTGGGATCGAGTGCATTAGGGATGTTGTTTAGAAAGAAAAATGTTCGAGCAAATCGATCGGCGGCACGAGCCGTACCCGGCAAAAATACGTTGCCTCCGATGTCTTGCCAGTATTCATTTAATGCCAATTGTTTACTATAAATAGGCGAATTTGTCATAACTTGGTATTCCTTGCCATGATGAATCACCAATTGGCCATTTATGTATTCAAAAATGGCAGAGTCCCCGCTGGGATCAGATAATGATAAATGCACTTGACTGGCAGTGCCATTCGGTAGGTTAGGGGCGATGATATAGAATGGGTTAGCTTGCAAGGCGTTGACCGCTTCAGATACGCTGGCGAAGTTATCTAAGGTGTATTGTCCCCATAAACTAATGGATAGGGGAGGGTGGTTGGCAACTGGTTTACCATAGTCAGTTTCTACTAAGTACAGCATATTCATAACCAGGCCTTTTTCATTCATTCCATCAGCACTAACCAGGTTATATACCGAAGCGACGACACTACCGTATTTGGATGTCCATTGAGCAGAATTTGGCCCAGCCTCGCCATTTCGTTGGATACCGCGCGGAAATACCCAAAGGTCGGAATGCATATCTTCGGTCCAATCCATGGAGCGTCCGGTAATGACTGTGTTATCGCTACCAACATAAAGTGCCCGGGTACAGGCTTGGGAGTCTGACGTGTTGCCTGACAGATATAGGGCTGCACATGCTGAGATGGTAAATAAGATACTATTGATAGATTTAGTCATAATCATTCCTTTGGTGTAGGTTTATATATTGGCAGGTGCTATCATGATATACAAGAAGGATTTACCAAGGTACTCCCTTGAGTTTTGTTTAATTATTTGAGTAATGGGTTATGTTTGATCGTTTTATCCTAACCGAATTGTCTAATTCGATGATTATTAACACAGCAAAAACGTTTGATGCAAAGGGCTGGATTCAACAGAATGATGATTATTGCTATTTAAAAATAGATGATCGTTTTATTCATTCTATATATCCCTTGCTTGCTGAGTATGGTGACATTGAGATCCCCGATTATTTCAATCCGCCTGATCATGTAGGAGCTCATATTTCAGTTATATATCCTGAAGAAAGAGTTCGCCCAAGCCCTGAAAACATGGGTCAAATTCATACGTTTCATGTCTGTAAGTTAATCAAAGCCCAGTATGGTTTGACAGAATATTACGCACTATCTGTTGAGTCCGCATCCTTAAACGGATTACGTCGAACACATCAGTTGTCACCAAAGCCGACGTTTAAGGGACAAAAAATCATGTTCCATATTACAGTGGGTGTGAAGATATTGGATGTTCTTTTCTAGGAGCGTATGATGCCGAATTTCAAAGATCGTGTTTTAGCCGGTATCCCACAAGCTCTGCCACCTCGGCAACCCTATGATGCATCGGTTAATCATGCGCCAAAACGTAAAGATTGTTTGACACGGGATGAAAAAAAACTAGCGATTCAAAACGCGTTGCGTTATTTTAAACCAGAATGGCACGAGAAACTTGCCGAGGAATTTGTCGAGGAATTGCGGGCTTATGGGCGAATTTACATGCATCGTTTTCGTCCTACTTATTCTATGCATGCGCGACCGGTTGCTGAGTATCCACATCGATCTAATCAAGCGGCAGCCATCATGCTGATGGTGCAGAATAACTTGGATCCGCGAGTGGCTCAACACCCGCATGAATTGATTACTTACGGCGGCAATGGGGCTGTTTTTCAGAATTGGGCGCAATATTTATTGGCCATGCAGTATTTAGCGATCATGACCGATGAGCAAACTCTGGTGTTGTATTCAGGCCATCCCTTAGGACTATTTCCCTCACATCCCGACGCACCTCGTGTGGTGATTACCAATGGTATGATGATTCCGAATTATTCTAAGCCAGATGATTGGGAGCGTTTTAATGCACTTGGTGTGACACAATATGGACAAATGACTGCCGGATCGTTTATGTATATTGGGCCGCAGGGTATTGTGCATGGGACAGCAATTACACTTTTAAATGCTGGTCGAAAAATTGCGAAGCATGGTGAAGATTTAGCGGGTAAAGTTTTTGTGTCCGCTGGATTGGGCGGTATGTCGGGTGCTCAAGCGAAGGCCGCAGTGATTGCGGGTGCCATTGCTCTGATTGCTGAGATTAATCCATCAGCCGTGAGTAAACGTCACAGTCAGGGTTGGGTTGACGAAGTGTTTACTGAGTTGGATGCGTTGCTGAAACGCGTGGAACAGGCCCGTGCGCAACAAGAAGCGGTGTCGTTGGCTTATCAAGGGAATATTGTTGATTTGTGGGAAATGCTGGCAAAGCATTCTATGAGTATCGAATTAGGTTCTGATCAGACATCACTGCATAATCCTTATGCAGGTGGTTATTACCCAGTTGATATGTCTTTTGAGGCGGCGCAACGTTTGATGGTTGATGATCCTATCCAATTCAAACACGCGGTACAAGCAACATTGGTTCGACATGTTCATGCGGTCAATAAGCTGACAGCACAAGGGATGTATTTCTTCGATTATGGAAATGCTTTTCTATTGGAGGCCAGTCGTGCGGGTGCTGATATTTTGCAGGCCGATGGATCCTTTAAATACCCATCGTATGTGCAAGATATTATGGGGCCTATGTGTTTTGATTATGGGTTTGGCCCATTCCGATGGGTGTGTACATCCGGTCTTGAACACGATTTAATGGTGACGGATGCTCTTGCAGCCGAAGTGCTGGAAACATTAGCGAGTCAGTCACCTGCTGAAATTCAACAACAAATGTCGGACAATGTTCGTTGGATCAAAGCCGCTGGTAAAAATCGTTTGGTGGTCGGGTCTCAAGCGCGAATTTTATATGCTGATGCAGAAGGGCGGATTTCTATTGCAAAAGCGTTTAATGCGGCAATCAAGACGGGTAAAATTTCAGCCCCCGTGGTTCTTGGTCGAGATCATCATGATGTTTCAGGAACGGATTCACCGTATCGTGAGACATCTGATATTTATGATGGTTCACAATTTACGGCGGATATGTCGGTACAAAATGTTATCGGAGACGCATGCCGAGGCGCCACTTGGGTATCACTGCATAATGGCGGTGGTGTCGGTTGGGGTGAGGTGATGAACGGTGGCTTTGGGTTGGTATTGGACGGGTCAGCGGACGCTGAGCGACGATTACAATCCATGTTGTTTTGGGACGTGAATAATGGCCTTGCTCGTCGTGGCTGGGCTAGAAACTCTGGTGCGATATTTGCGGTTAAACGCGCCATGCAGCATGAACCTAATTTATGCGTTACATTACCTAATTTAGTCGATCATGCTATTTTGGACGAACTATTTATGATATAATCTGTTCCATATTTTTACATATGCGTTGGTAAATAGTGATTACATTGAATGAATTGGGCATGACGTTTGGACCTAAGCTATTGTTTTTTGATGTTAATTTGAATCTGAACAGTGGACAAGCGTACGCTCTCGTTGGTGCGAATGGTTGTGGTAAATCAACGTTCTTCAAACTCATAACGGGTGAAGAGGAGCTGAGTTTTGGTGAGGTTATTATTCCAAAAGATGCCACAATTGGTTGGTTGAAGCAAGATCAATTTCGTTACGAAGATACTCCCATCCAAGATATTGTCCTACAAGGAAAACAAGCCTTGTGGGAGGCATTGCAAGAGAAGGAGTGCTTGCTGGCATCCGAATCTTGGGATGATGAAAAAGGCTTTCGCTTTGGTGAACTGGAAGAGGTTATTTTTCATTATGATGGGTATAACGCGTTGATTGAAGTCGAAAGTATTCTAACGGGGCTAGGTATTCCGGTGGACTATCATCGAAAACCACTGAAGGCATTGTCGGGCGGTTATAAATTACGAGTTTTGTTGGCACAAACGTTATTTCAACGACCGTCTATTTTATTACTAGATGAACCAACAAATCATTTGGATATTGTTTCGATTCAATGGCTAGAACAATTTTTAAAAAATACATTTCATGGCTTAACAATTTTCATTTCCCATGATGTTGAATTTATTGATAATCTTGCGGATCATATTTTAGATATTGATTATGGTGAAATTAGAAAATACTCCGGTCAATATGAAAAATTTGTAGCGGAAAAGCAGTTGCTGCAAGAACAAAAAATGATTGAAAAAAAGAGCGCTGAAGAAAAAATTGCGCATTTGCAAAAGTTTGTCGATCGATTTGGTGCCAAAGCGTCGAAAGCAACGTTGGCTAGATCGAGAATGAAAATGATTGAGAAGATTGAGGTACCTGACGTAATCAATTCATCACGCGTTGCCCCAAATTTTCATTTTGTACCGAAACGAGCCTCGGGCAAACATGTGTGCAAATTAAAATCGATCAGTAAATCATTTCAAGATAAGCAGTTATTTAAACACTTCAACTGTGACATCAATCGTCATGATAAAATTGCCATCATGGGAGTCAACGGTCGCGGTAAATCGACTTTGATTAAAATCTTGATGGGACTTGTGCCTTATGATGAAGGTGGTTTGGAGTGGGGGAGTGAGGTTCGTATCAGTTATTTTTCACAAGATCATCATGATTTATTAAATCATTCAACTAGTGTATTAAATTGGCTAAACGATGTCGCAGTAGGTTGTACCGAGCAGCAAGTGCGTAAAGTCTTAGGTCAAATGCTCTTTTCAAAAGGTGATGTGGATAAAGATATTTTATCATTAAGTGGTGGTGAGTCCGCGCGTTTGTTGTTGGCTAAAGTGATCCTGGAATCGCCTAATGTCTTGATTTTAGATGAGCCGACGAATCATATGGATTTGGAGACTATTGAGGTATTGGCTGAAGCCTTGGTTCATTACACGGGGACGCTTATTTTTGTAAGTCATAATCGCTATTTCATCGAAAAAATCGCCACGAGAATTCTTTATTTTTCAGAGCATCATGGGATTGATGATTTCAGAGGTCGTTATGTGGATTATGTGGTGAAGTAAACCTTGAAAACAGGTAAGGAACGGGCATATTTGGCACATCTTGAACGAAAACGATTTCGAACAATGCTCATCCCGGCCTTCGCCGGGACAGGCCAAGCCTAGGTATGCTGCGCTTGTTCGAAACCGTTTTCGTTCAACCTGCACTCAAATCTGACCGTTCTCCGAGCGTCAACAGCACCCTCCGAGCAGTTACGAACACAGAGCAATTCGCAGTTATTGGAGTTTAACATGGTACATTTTCAACACATCGATCAGTCGACATTTTTAACCGATTATTGGCAAAAAAAACCGTTAGTGATCCGTCAAGCACTTCCTGATTTCATTAATCCATTGACCGCCGATGAATTGGCTGGTCTTGCGATGGAAGAGGATGTTGAAAGTCGCATGGTGTTGGAAACTCCGCAACAAGCGCCGTTTTGGCATTTAAAAACCGGACCGTTTTTAGAATCGGATTTTGCGACGTTACCTAAAACACATTGGACTTTGCTCGTGCAGAGCATGGATCGTTTGATTCCTGAAGTTGCCCTAATGTTGGATCACTTTAATTTTATACCGCAATGGCGTGTTGATGATGTGATGATCAGTTATGCCGTAGCGCAGGGCAGTGTTGGTCCGCATTACGATAATTATGATGTCTTTCTATATCAGGCAAGTGGGCGGCGAAAATGGTCGCTAACAACCAAAAATTGCACTAAAAACAATTGTCTACGTGATGTTGAACTACGTATTATGGCTGACTTTGAGACAGAAGAAGAGTATGTTTTAGAAGCAGGGGACATGTTATATCTTCCTCCGCACGTTGGACATTATGGTGTCTCGTTGAGCGATGATTGCATGACGTATTCGTTTGGTTATCGCAGTTATCAGGGGCAAGAGTTGTGGGATAGTTTTGGCGACTTTATCTCGGAAAAGGCACTGTTCACGGCATTATATCATGACCCGAACTGGGCAACTTTGCCCGGAACGTCGGCGATAACGTCTGAGGCTTGGTTGCAAGCGCGTCACGTAATGCAACAGATGTTAGATGATGATTGTTTGATGAAAACCTGGTTTGGTTGCTTTGCAACTCGTTTAGATCAACAGGCGGAACAACACATGCCGATGCCATTGGATAATGAGGATGAACATGATGTGTCGGGGTTTATGAATCTGTTGAGTCAGTCTAGGGAATTACAACGAGATGCCACGTGCCGGTTAGCCTATCTTGAAGATGATGTTTTCTGTTTATTTATTAATGGTTGCGAGTGGAATATTACGGGTGTTTCCTCTTCATTGGTGCAATATGTGGCTAATAATCGTATATTGAATATACTTGATTTGATGCCGTATCTTGAATTTGAAGATAATCGGTTGTTCCTTCATGAATTATGGACACTACAATGGTTGCAGCCCATTTAGGAATAACACCAGAGCCCGTATATTGGGTGTATATTTTACATTGTGAAAATAATACGTATTATACGGGCTATACGATTGATTTGCAGAAACGGTATCAATCGCATGTGGATGGTAGCGGAAAATGCAAATACACTCGAAGCTTTAAACCCACCCATATTGCGCAATGCTGGCAAATCAAAGGGGATAAAGCGTTGGCCATGCAAGTTGAGCGGTATATTAAAACCTTATCGCGTGCTGAGAAAGAGCGCATTATTGCTTGTCCAACGGCTCTAAGTGTGATATTTAAGCCAAATGGGCAATACCTTAGTAAGATAAGTCATGAATTTCCATAAGCCTACTTGCATTTCCATGCTTCCAAATGGGTCAGATTTTTTCTCAGGATAGGCTATCCCTAAACCAAATAACCCAGGGCCTATGATGCCGACATGTGGGTTGTAGTTCATATGTTCGTAGTTACCCAAAATGATGGTATTTCGCTGTTTAAATCCTACGGCGTAGATGGCTTTATCGCATTCGGGGAGATACTGCAATATATTGGGTTCGATGCTGGTATAACGTTCCAAATTCTTAGGCCATATCCCGTCAATATGCTCACGAGCCCAATCGGCTGTATGGCCTTTGAGTCCGGTATTATCAAATAAGGTCCACTCGCCCATATCAACGGCATATCGGCATGGTGATTGATAGAAGTTAATGATGTTTTTAACACCTAGATCTACCAAATAACGAATAATGATGATAGCGGAGTGTGATGAACCAAAAACCGCGTAGGTTTCGTTGAGATTGACTTGCTCTCGCAGTCGTTCTTTATCTATAGCATCCTCAAATGGGATTGCCTTGATAGCTGGATAATTTAAGTTAAGTGGTAGGGAGCCTGTTGCCAAAATAGTATTTTGAGCATAATAAGTTTTTTTCGAGCTTTCTAAAGACCAGATACGATTCGAAAGTACCATCTTGTGAATCGAGGTTTTTTCTGTAGGCACTTGTTTGATTAACTGATTTGTAACCCATTGCAATGGTTCGACAACATAACTTAATGTACACGTTTTTTCATAAGGCAAGTGATTGAGTTCAAAATCAATGGGTGCGCTTTGATAGTTAAATGATTGCACGGCATTTAAAAAATCGAGAAATAATTTCACTTTGGTATTGCTGGAAACATGACACCAAAATCGTCCCAGATCACCTACCGAGAAGCTAGGATCAATCCATAAAATATTGCGTGGCTCGATACCATGGTCAATTAGTTTTCCAACTGCGGCAATTCCAGCCGCACCGGCGCCAACTATTGACCACTCGTACGTTTTTATATTCATTATGTGTTTTTTTATGGGAATGAACCGGTTTTGATTTTGTCATTATTTCTTATTTTTCTCAATAGCTTTCTTGTTTGACCAGCAATTCCCGTCTACAGCAATAGTCGTCCTGAAAAAAACATAAACCATACCCATTGTTGGGCACGCGCTCCGCGCTTTGCCCAACCTAAAAAAACATTGTATAGTTGATTGCTGCGAGATGAGTTATGTTAATTTGCGTGAGACATTTCGCTATTGAGGGCAACAAAAACAAGTGGTGAGATGGTCATTAGCCATGCCAATAGCTTGCATATAAGCATAGATGATTGTAGAGCCAACAAATTTCATGCCGCGCTTTTTTAAATCCTTGGCTAAATTATCAGATTCTGGTGTATTGGCAGGCACAGCCAGCATGGTGTCAGGTCGATTAATTTTAGGTTGGCCATTTACGAAACGCCATACATAGGTATCAAAGGTTCCAAATTCCTGTTGTATGTTAATAAAAGCTCTGGCATTGCCTCGTGCTGAAAATACTTTTAATCGGTTACGTATGATATTGGAGTGTGTCAGGAGCATTTCTAATTCAGTATCGGCCATATTGGCAACAGCAATAGGATCAAATTGTTTAAATGCTTCACGATAACCTTCCCGCCGTTTGAGGATTGTTTCCCAAGTGAGCCCTGCTTGAGCACCTTCAAGGATTAACATTTCAAAATGTTTGGTATCATCATGTACAGGCACACCCCATTCAGTGTCATGGTAGTGTTCATAATGAGGCTTGTTCGCGCCAACCCAGGGGCAACGTCGCATGTTGTTTGATATCCTTAATAAAGTTAACCTTTGGCATATTAAATGATATTTAGTCGGGCTTGTCAATTTTGGACTTTGGACAAAAGACATGAAAAGAGCCTCATGTCTTTTGTCCAAGAAATTTCAGATCTATCCCTCATAATTAGATCGTTAATTGTCCTGATTGTAAATGTTTTTACAAAATGAGCCGATTGTCGTTGATATTGTTGGCTTATAAATATGTCAGATCTAAACTTATTTGGACAGAATGGCATGCGTCTTTTTGCATGCCGTTTTGTCCAAAGTCCAATCTTTATTATCCTTTTTTACGCTTTTTTCAGGCTCATTTCCATTGGAAACAGTTCTTTATTTGAGGCTAATCTTGTATTGGAAGAGGCTGCAATTTGATATTACATTGATCATAGCTTATTATTATAATACAGATAGTTAAAAATGGATGTGATTATGAAATCAAAAATGATACTAACTAGCCTAGGAATCGCTTTTTTGATGTTTTTAAATGGCGGTTGTGCGACGAACTCGAGTCTGGCATCGACTCATTATTATGATTCGCGTACCGGGTATATTGATCAGACCACGAATTATGACGATGCTAATTACAATGTAAGTTATGGGCCTAACGCATCCGATACTGACTTCAATCATGATAGTTCTGTCGGTTATGGTGGTGTCAATGTTTATTAACGAACGGGGCAGAATGGGTATATTCAGGCAAAAAGCCACCTGCCTGCATATGCCACAATTTTGCATAATGTCCGTTGAGCTTAATCAATTGGTTGTGAGTCCCATCCTCAATAATAACGCCATTATCAAATACTAAAATTCTGTCCATTTCAGACAAGGTTGATAATCGATGCGCAACAACAATAGTGGTTTTTCCTTGCATTAAATCATGTAGAGCCTCTTGAATATATTTTTCTGTCACAGAATCAAGCGCACTAGTTGCCTCATCCAGTATCAGAATTCGCGCGTTTCTTAAAATAGCCCTAGCAATGGCTATCCGTTGACGTTGACCACCGGATAGCTTAATCCCGCGTTCTCCCACCATAGATTGATATCCATGATCTAATTTGCAAATAAATTCATCACAATGGGCTTTTTTAGATGCCTCAATAACCTCAGTATCTGTGGCTTGATCGCGACCATAACGAATATTTTCCATCAAACTGCGATGAAACAATGAAATATCCTGTGGAATGAGCGTGATGTTTGCGCGCAATGATGCTTGTGTAACTTGATTAATATTTTGGTTATCAATAGTGATTTCACCGTGTTCGACTTCAAACAATCGTAATATCAAATTAACGAATGTGCTTTTTCCGCTTCCTGAAAAGCCAACCAGCCCAATTTTTTCTCCAGAATGAATGGTAATGCTTTTGTTTTGAAACAGCTTGGCTCCTTCCTTATAGTGAAAACCGACCTCCTTAAACTCAATCTTCCCCGCTGTAATTTTTAAAGGATGAGCATTCTCTTGGTCAACAATATCATGCTCGGCATTCAATATGGATAAAGCTTGATTGCATTTTCCGACTTCTTCAGAAAAAGTAACCAGTTGGCCAGCAAGAAAAAAAAGATTGAAAAATATACCCATTGAAAGCGAGATGATAAAACTAAAATCACCGACGGTCACCATGTGTTGACCGTATAATTTGCACAATAGAAGCAAATTAAACGCAAGAAAAGTAATTAAGCTCAAATCCAATAGTAATCGCATTGTAATGATTTTGGATAACATGTTCCGATCTTTTTGTATCGTATCTGCAATGGATTGATTCATGTATTCATTTTCATCGTGATTTTTGGCAAATAAACGAATATTGATGATGTTAGAAATACTATCCACCATTTTCCCAACGAGTGAACTGCGTGCCTCTGCAAATAAAAGTGATAAATTCTTAATGGGCTTTAAAAAGCAAAAGGCAATTAACAAAAATGAGGTTACCCAGCATAATAAAAGGAATGCAAATAAGGGATGTACCACAAGTAACGTGAAGGCTGCAATAATGAGCGCCAATATTTGTGCGTAACAATCATCTATAATTGTTAAAATATCGACAACACCACCTTGTAAATCGACAATTTTATTAACTAAGCTTCCAGCAAAATTATTCTGAAAATAGTGATAAGAGTGTTGATTTAAATAGGCGAAATTATCGGACATCACATCTTCCCGAAGACTGGGGAATAATTTTAATTTAATCCAGTCTAATAAACGCATGTTTAAACATAGAACGATCCATACTAACAAATACAATAAAACATAAGGTTGGACTGTATGAAAAAAAGTAGTACTGACGCCATCAAGCCCAACAGCTTTATCAATAATAATTTTTAACATATAAGGCATAAGCGTATTGGTGATTGCCCATACCAAACCAACAATACCAAACATAGCAACAAGTGATTTGTAACGAGTTAACAAGTTAACAATATAGCGTGATAATGTTTGGTGACCGTGTTTCATATAAAGAGCCTTGTCAAATTTAAAAACGTGATCATCGAGTAAAAGCTAAACCTTTTTTACAAATTGAGATTTTAATTTCATGGCACCAATACCATCAATTTTGCAGTCAATATCATGGTCCCCTTCAACCAATCGAATATTTTTAACTTTAGTGCCAACCTTCACAACCCATGAAGAGCCTTTTACGTTCAAGTCTTTTATGACGGTGATTGTATCGCCGTCCTGTAACACATTACCATGCGCATCTCTAATCACGTGATTATCAGTCGGTTCCGTTACGTCATGTTTGCTCCATTCATGGGCGCATTCAGGACAGATAAAATGTACGCCATCCTCATAGGTATATTCCGAATTACATTCAGGGCATTGTGGCAAAGTGCTCATAATTTTAATCCTATATTAATTGCAAAAATAACGATGACTGCTTCCATCTAAGGTCTAAACGTAATCAAGACCTCTCCACTTTCAACTGTTTTGGTATCATCAAAAGCTTTAACCGTATCAACAACTCCATCGGCATCAGCTTTTACATTATGCTCCATTTTCATAGCTTCCATGGTAGCCAATAGCTGACCTTTTTTGACAGGGTCGCCCGGTTTTACAAAAAAGCCAATGACAGCCCCTGCCATAGGAGCGCCGCATTCTGTTTTTTTATCTTTCACATAGTACACTTGCTTGACCGCAGTATTCGCTGCGATATTTGGATCAATACCGCTCGTTCGAATAATATGGCCTTGAAAACTGAAATCAATATCCAATTTTCCAGTTTGTGCATTAGACACAACGTTAAGGACGGTTATTTTTTCACCGTGTAAATTAAAAGAATCACCTGCTTTTTTATATTGACTGTGCACCCATCCTGGACTATTCATCATAACCGTCATATCGCGTGGACCATCCGATAGTGCCGAATGATCGCGATGGTTTAACGAGTCACGACCAATTTTATCAAAAGCAATAACCGTACTAATTTCTCGATCGGTTACGTTCGTCCTAGGAAATTCAGCCTGAAGTTTGACTCGTTCAGCCTCAATATCTAATGATCTTTTGGATAACGTGTCCGTAACGTTAGCTTTCAGTGACATGCCATGATTAATCAGTAATTGTCCGATGATATCTTTGCGCACAAGTAACGTCTTCCACTCTCTCAAACCTTCTAAAATGGGAACGGCAATTGCTAACTGTCCTCCATGTTTAATATGTGCCTCAGCTGCCTCAACTGTTTTGGGTTGGATGTCGTTATTAATCCAGATAGCAATTGCAATTTGTTTAATCCACTCCGAGTATGGCGTCACGGCAGTACCTAAACCGGTCCATTTTCGTACGGCACCAATGAGTTTATTCAGATCATGAATAGGAATCTTCATTTTGATGGCATCAGCGAGATCCGATGAATTGGTACCGCCCGCCATCTCCGAGTCAGGATCTTGAACACTGTTGGTAATATTTTGGTTATTAAATCGTCTTGTTATATTAAAAGCTAAATGCATCCCTTGATTGTAATGCCGTAATCGGTCTTTTTCTTCTGAAGACATGTTGAATGACTTGGAAATAATAAGATTGGAATTATGTGACGTTCCCGGTGGCGCTGAATCCACAATCAAAAAAGGATAATCTAACTGCTGACATGCTCGAATTGCCTCAGCACCAATATGCGCTGCTCTCCCATCAAATTCGTGATTATGAACGAATATAATGGGTTCCTCCAAACCTCGCTCCTTAAACATCTGGCGAATCGTTTGAACCATTTTAACAATAACATCCACATTCCAATGAGGACCCTGCCCTGGATTTTTAATCCGAATTTGATAAAGTGGTTTGCCTTCTTGTTGAAATAAATCAATTTGACGCGTTACCCAACCTCTGAAATGCTTTTCGGTATAGCGTGCATCCCATGCCCAATTCGGTATAACTGCCAAATTGGCTCTGAGCATTTCTCGAGTGGTAATATCTTGCTCAGGATGATTGCCCGCATGAAAGTTATACGGCATCCAAGGAATAAACGGTAGGATTCTCCGAGGCAGACCATACAATCCGGTTACCTCACCAGCGATGGTTCTGAATACAAACGCTTGTTCTTCGGGCGATTTAACCGTTAAACCATTCAGCCATTTTGAACGCGTCAATGAATGAGACGGTAAATTAGACAGGCAACCCGATAACAAAACGGCCATCCAATCAAATTTTCGCATCAAAGCCGCTTGATACTGAGCGCCTCCGGTTTCAAATCCAACACCTATGCCCGAACCTGCAAAGAAAATTTCCGAAATTTTAACGGAAGCCTTTTGCATTAAAGCAGATTCTTGATCACCCATAGACTGCCAAACATCACGAGTAGCCGTTACCGTACCACCACCATGGTCCGCTAAGACAACCTTTAATTCTTGAATATACGTATCAAAATTATTATGAACTAAAAATCTAGAAAATTCTGTATTAGGTGCTCGTTCAAAACGTAAATTCTCCATAAATTGGATAAATTCGTTCATTTGAGCCGGTGTTGGATAAGGTTGGTCCTTTACCCCTTCATTCGGTCGATATCCGTGAGTAATCAACGGAGTTGCCGTATAGGATAAATCTTCAACAATTTTTTGCACTTTTCCTTTGAGAACAGGTGGGTTGGTTAATACATTAAAGGTGTTATTACAACCCAATTTTCCTGCTCGAAATACGGCATCAGAAGCTAATTTTCTAAGAAAATCAAAGTACGTCGATGTTTCTGTTTTAGGACCATAAAATTGAAACTCTTGAGCAAACTTTAAAAGTTTATTACAAAATTCTGTCCAGGTATTGGCTGTGATCAAAGCCCGTCCAATTTGAGGATCCGCATCTAAGTACACAGGCCCTTTCACAAATTGTACATTAGCACCTTGTGGGTAAATTGCACCATCAATCTCTAATCCACCGGGATAAACAGAACCTGTAGCCGTTATTTCGCAAGACAGAAGACGAACATGTCCGACAATCGCAGGTCCTTTTTCACGCAAATCAGTAGCCACTGGAGCTTGTAATCCCAGCGCCGTTAGCACTTGAGTCGCTGCAACATTAACAGCGCGCCCCGTGTAATCAACAACCAATTCAGAAAGCGCTTCATTTTCAACTTGAATACGTTTATTCAATTCCAACGCTTTGAAACGCCAATTATCGTATTTATCCTTAATAATCAAAATTTCATTTGTTCCACGACCGTCATAACCTGAGCCCACAAAAATCTCCTGAGACGCGGCTCGACACGCCTCGTACACCTCTTGAGGAATCATTTCTCGAATGGCTGAATCAGTAAACCCTACCTCTAGAACCTTTTGATTTTCTTTATTAAACCAAACTAATCGACCACCTGGGGCCATGCTAGCGCCATTCCACTCAATTTCAATTTGAAACAATTGGGCGCCCTCTAAATCTAAGGCTTGTTCGGCATAAACACCGTTAAGATTACCCCCTGTTTCATTGATTATTTTTCGGATAGCTTCCAAGGCGTTGTCAAAGTTCATTTCAGATACTTTTATAGTTCCTCGACCACCACCTCCTTCATTGTGTTTGACAAAGACGGGTTTACCGGCCAATTCAGGAGTAGCATGGTAAAGATCAACTAAATTGTGAGCCATTACTTTGAGGTGCTCTTCTTTATCAAGAAATGCGTCAGGTGGCAGTATTTCAACAAAATCAGCCGTTGGAATTCCTAAGGCCTGACAACGCTTTTTATATTCAATTTTATCCAAGCCTTTCATTTTATCAGGGCTAGCACCAATCCATTGAAATCCTGTTTTTTTTGCAGAAATTGCCCAATTGGAGTTTTCAGCTGGGGCTGACCAAACGCAATAAAATCCGACTTTACCGATCTTCATGCTGTGATTGAGCCTCGAATCTTGAGCAGCGAGCTTATCGAACTGCTCTTTAAAGTGAGTCATGTTTGCCCAATCTTTAATTCGCACCACGCCATCTGAGCCAGGTATAGGATCTCGGTCGTCCTGTACTACGTGAATAATTTTTAAGTTCGGCCAAGCATCTTTTAATTGACGGGTAGCATAGTCTGCAGCATTTTTTGAGCGATTGTGGATGACAATATAATCCAGAGGCGCTTCGATATTATTGATATCATAAGGTGAGAGATAACTAGAATTTTGAATGGAACTAAAGGGACGTGTCAATGATTTGTTTGAAGACAATGTTGTTAAAATATTAGAGCTACTACCACTGGGACTAAGCGTTTTATGCATAACTGATGCGGCAGTAAATAACTCCCTCTTATCTCCTGAAGCAATACCCGGCGTGCCACCTATAGCTCGTGCGACAAGTTTACGTACGTTCAAAACTGTTTTATTAAACATCTAAAGCTCCTTACATAACCAAATTCCCGAAATTTTTGAGGACATTATTGAAGACAATTATACCGTTAAATTTTATAAAGGCACTATGTTTTTAAAAAAGACGCCTTCAAGGATCGTGAGACAACCCTAACTGTCAACGCTTTCAACTTGACAGCGAACAAGACAAATTATACATTACCGAAATGCTTTATGAGCACATAAATGGTAAAAGGACTTCACAATGTTTGGTGCATTAAAACCCGCTTTGGGACATGTTTCGGCAGAATGCAAAAAACTTTATGATTCAACGTATTGCAATTTATGCGCGGCCTTATCCGCCAGTGGTGCTGGCGCATGGAACAGATTTTTTCTTGTCAATGACGTCGTCACGATTGATTGGCTTTTAGCTGAAACTGAGCAATCCAACGATCATGCTTTTGCATGCTACAATTGCGTCAAAGGTGGTGTTCTTGGTAGAAAAAATAGGATATCTGATCATCAAAAATTTTTAGCAGCCGTCTCAAGCTACGTCTGTGGTGTTAAAATCAACGATAATTCCATTGATGACCCCAAATTAATAAATAAATCCTTAGCCTTAGTTTACCGCCCTATTATGAAAAAGGCGGAATCCATATTGCGTGAATTTAAGGTACTTGATTCATTGCAAGCCTATCAAGCACAGGATCATCAGAATGAGTCAGAGCAGGTAACCGATTTAGACAGAGCATGTGAACCCACCGAAAAATGCTACGAACTCATGACCGTAGAGGATGCCAAGCGTGTCTCCAGTTTGCCACAAGCAACGGTCTCACTATTAGGTAAATACTTGGGTCGCTGTGTCTATATTTTAGATGCCATTGCGGACATGGATGTCGATAAGAAAAAAAATCAATATAATGTATTAAATCTCATGTCATCGTCTGAAAAAACACCCTGCACCAAACAAGACGTGGTGGGTCACTGCTTAAACTTCATCAAACCATTACGCTTAGATATTACAGAAAAGCTTGCAAATCTACCGAATAGTTTGAATACTCAGACTCTACAAAAGAAATGGCAAAGTCTGTTTATTAGCATCGATCGCCAGCTGTTTAAACTCATTAATCCTTTAAATTCTACGGATCTATTGAGCAATTTAGCATCTTTTTCAACATTTAATGATTACTGTTCAACATGTTCGTCGTGGTCATCGATCACAGCATGTTGTCCATGCTGTGCCTGCTGTCCTTGCGGTGCCTGCTGCTCCTGTCCTTGCTGTTCCTGCTGTCCTTGCTGTTCGTGTTGTGAATAATGTGGCAGTTGTTGTTGCCATTGCTGATACCCAATGTTTTGGGAAAGCCACTCATTAATTGTTTTCGTATTCCGAAAGAATATTGATCTTTTGGTGGATTTAACGCGTGGTCAAGGAGGAATAATACACGGGACTGATGTCGTTGGTTATATCCAAGTCGTCTCACTTTGATATTACCAAATAAGCTTACAATATTACGACTCGTATCTTTGCTTACATGCTTCACCTATCTTGCGTAAGGGATTAATACTATGAAAGGGATTCAATTGATTAAAAACAATATACTGATGGTTTTTTTGTTGACCATTACAACGTTATCTTATGCTGGTGCGCCATTATGGACCTTCACGCCCTTAACAACGACGACACTTTCGGTGCCTTCGAATGATACAACGACAGTACAATATACTGTCACGAATCAATCGAGTAGGGTGCATACGCTTAGCATGCAGTCGATACAAGGGATTACGCAAACAACTACAGGATTAGGGATTTGCGGCAATCCATTTATTCTTACAGCTAAGGCATCATGCACGTTATCGCTGCAAGTGAATGGCAGTCAATTAACCTACCCGGTTAATGATGGGCCGATAGTCTGTGAACAAGGTTCGACATTGCAATGTTACCGTCCTGCATCAAGTGATATTCTTCATATTACACAAGCCTCAGCGATTACAGATGCGACGATAACGGTGACGGGTTCACCGCTGACGCTAACCACGAATGGCCCCACAGAAACCTTAACGATTAACAACACCTCATTGATTGTAGCCGCGACGAACATCACGACTAATTTCATGGGGACAGCACTGGATGGGAATGTGACTGAAACAGGCAATACGTGCGCAAGTGTTGCACCTCAGTCAAGCTGTACGCTGACGTACACACCGGGAAGTACGGTTGTATCACAAACGAGTTTTCCGATTCAAGGGAGTAACACGAATGCCGTGACGGCAGTGATACAGATTGATGCGGGCATCACGATAGATACAGTGAGCCCACTGTCAGGTCCTGCTTCAGGCGGAACGGGAGTCACGTTAACCGGCACTGGATTTACAGGCGCTACAAGCCTTACATTTGGCGGTACAGCCGCGACCAGTTTAAATGTAGTGAGCTCAACCAGCGCGACTGCCGTGACACCTGCGCATGCTACGGGCGCTGTGGACGTTGTGATTGCAACCGCTACTAGTGGCAGTGCGACGAGTACCAATGGTTTCACGTATCTGACCACGGCAGTTGGGCAATCGGCTTACGGTGGGACGATTGCTTGTCTCAATGGTAGCTTGAACAATCTGATTGCAGCGACCGCGGATAATAGTACGAGTATACAATGGGGTGGATCTGACACAACCACGAACGCAATAAGCACCTCCGACGGTGCCGCGAATACCACGACGATTGTCGCTACTTTAGGGGCTGGGTCAACTTACGCGGCAGGGTTATGTAGTGAGTATGAAGTTGATTCACAAGGCAACACCCCTTGTGGGTCAGGAAACACTTGTTACAATGATTGGTTTTTGCCTGCTGGAAATAACACGACTTCCTCAGGTCAGCTTAATTGTCTGTATACCAACCGAACTACTATCGGTGGATTTTCTAGCGCTGGTTATTGGAGCTCTACAGAGATAAGTAGTACTAACGCGTGGGCTCAGCAATTCGCTAATAGCAGCCAAAACAGTGCAACAAAGGTTTCTACGAGACGGGTACGTTGTGTCCGGGTTTTTACGCCTTAATCCCTTTATCTCTTTTGTTTATGACCTTGCCGTGGTGGAGGGGAAATTAGTCCGCGGTACGTAGCGAGGACTCATTGTGCGACCGGCGATTGTGACCGGATACCAATTCGTTGCGTTTTTTCAGTCCACATACCTAAGATAACATCGCCACACTCAGTAACCCGACGGCTATACATCCCATCAAAGCCAAGCCAATTTGTCCACCTGGAATAAAGGCGATGTAATCCGGTTCAGTGACTAACTTACGGCCTTTCCACGCCATGAGAGTAGGCAATAACAACAAGAAAATAACGCAACAGACACCGGCATAACTCAATGCATGCAAATAGATACCAGGATTGACCAACACAACCCCTAGCGGAGGTAAAAACGTTAATGCCAGTACGCTTATACCTTGATGCCCCTTTTTCTTCAGCTTAAAACCATCCGCTAAAAAATCAAACAGACCGAGCGAGACACCCAAGAACGCCGTAATAATACAAATGGAGGTGAAAAATTCAAAAAACCCGTGAATCCATCGGTTATGTACAGCATGACTCAACGCAGCGGTTAAACCACTGGTCGCATGATCACTGCTCATCAACGCCATCAAGCCATGGTGCCCCTCTCGCTCGACCACGCCCATGATGACGACCATCCAAACAATATAACAGATCAACGGAATCAACGATCCAAAAATAATGGCCTGGCGTAATAATCGGATATCATCTGCAAAATATTCACGTAAACTCGGTACTATGGAGGCAAAACTAAACGAGGTTATTAAAATCATCAAGCTACTGGTAATGGCTGGCAAAGAACCTTGGCTCAAATTCACAGCGTGCACATGGGGGCTAATAATTAAAACCAGGATCAAATACACCCCTAATTTACCAAACATCAAACCACGATTGACGTAATCAACCGTATTAATACCATTATAAATCACCAAACTGAACAAACCCGTGAACAAAATCGACGTTAACCAGGTGGGGACATAAATATGGGCTTGCTGCAATAAACTATTCAACACATCACTACCCCCTGAAATATAAGCGGATAACAACGTATATAATAAAAAAAGACAGGTGACCCAAGCCAGAATTTGACCTGGCATACCGAGTGTTGATTTAGCCATAGTGACCATATTACTACCTGATGGCAAACGGATATTGACTTCTAAAATCAATAAAGCACCACCGGTCATCACCAGCCAACAGAAAAACAAAAAGAAAATCGAGTTAGTCATACCCACCGCGGCCATAGACACCGGCAAAGCCAGCATCCCCCCGCCAATTGACGTTCCAACAATTAATAATATCCCACCAATCAATTTAGAACGTGACATGGGCCCATCCATTGCACAAACTTAAACCAAAATGGTACCATGATTTGCATTTGATGTCAATGTCAATTGCTCCGACCGAAATGGTTAATTTAGGAACGGGCCAGAAATAACGTCCCATTCTTGCACTAAATCTAGGCATAATCTTGACGCGTTCTGAAGCGAACAAAAGTGACGGTGTACTTGCGGTACATTGGGCTTTTGTGAGTGAAGAACGCGTCAAGATTATGCCTAGATTTAGTGCAAGAATGGGACGTTATTTCTGGCCCGTTCCTTAACATCACCAATGGCTCGTTGTGCTTAATAAATAAATTGATTAATAATTTTTTATTCGAACAGAATGGACAATTAACGTGTTCTAGAATATAGTTGACGCAATTTTTACAGGCAGTTGAAAAAATCATATGGAAAATTATATTCTTGGTCTTTCTTGCTTTTATCATGATAGTGCCGCAGTACTATTGAAAAATGGAAAAATTGTTACTGCGGTTCAAGAGGAACGATTTTCAAGAATAAAACAGGATAAAAATTTTCCGATAAAATCTATAGAATTTTGCCTTAAAAATCAAAATATAACTCTCACTGATATAAATCATATTTATTATTATGAAAATCCATCAATAAAATTTAATCGAATTTTAGCTACTTATCTTAATTTTGGGTTTAAAGGATTCAGAAATTTTAAGGATGATATTCCTAATTGGCTTTTTAACAAGTATCATGTTAAATCAATGATAAAGAATGAATTTATTGCCACCGGGTTTGATGCGCACCAGATCCCCCCAATAGACTATATCCCTCATCATAAATCACATGCAGCATCAGCTTTTTATCCAAGTCCGTTTAATGAAGCTGCCGTTTTGTGCATTGATGGCGTTGGAGAATGGGCTACTACTTCAGCCTGGATAGGACAAGATAATACGCTCACGCCGCTCTGGGAAATTCATTTTCCTCACTCATTAGGATTATTATACTCTGCGTTTACCTATTTCTGTGGTTTTAAAGTGGATTCAGGTGAGTATAAATTAATGGGACTGGCACCTTACGGCAATCCTATCTATTATGACAAAATAATTAGTAACGTTATCGAAATTAATGACGATGGAAGTTTCTGGTTGAACATGGACTATTTTGATTATGCAGTAGGGGATTGTATTATTTCAGAAAAATTTAATCAATTATTCGATGGTCCCCCACGAAAATCCGAATCATTAATTACGCAACGAGAGTTTGACCTAGCTGCATCCATACAAGCTGTTTTAGAACAAGTCGTGTTTTTAATAGCTAAAAATCTGCAGCAAGAAACGGGGCTAAAAAAGCTTTGTTTATCTGGTGGCGTTGCTTTAAATTGTGTGAGTAACGGTAAGCTTGCTGAAAGTGGTTTATTTGATTTCATTTGGGTTCAGCCTGCCGCTGGTGATTCAGGTGGTGCTTTAGGCGCTGCTTTGGAGGGATGGTATTCGCAAAAGAATAATACCAGAGAGGTATCAGTTCACGATGAGATGAATGGAAGCTATCTTGGAACTGCCTATACAGATGAACATGTAATGAATGTATTAAAGGAATTGAAAGCACACTTTGTGCTTACAGATTCTGAGGGCTTAATTAGTAATGTTTCTGAGTTACTCACCAAAGGGCATGTGATTGGCTGGTTTCAGGGTCGTATGGAGTTCGGACCTCGTTCATTAGGCTCTAGGTCAATTATTGGTGATCCTAGAGATCATCATATGCAAAGTCGTATGAATTTAAAAATTAAAAATCGCGAATCGTTTAGGCCATTCGCTCCAGCCGTTCTTGCAGAGCATGCACAAGAGTGGTTTGATATGAACAGCAAAAGTCCGTATATGTTATTTGTGCATCAAATAAAGGAAAATCATCGAGCACAGGTCGTAGAGGCTGATAAGGATAAACAAGGAATTGAAAAGTTGCAGGTTGTCCGGTCTTCAATTCCCGCCATAACACATGTCGATTTCTCAGCACGAGTTCAAACGGTACACAAAGAAACAAATCCTTTGTTTTATAATTTGATTAATGCATTTTATGAACTTACTGGTTGCCCTGTATTAGTAAATACATCGTTTAATGTTCGTGGTGAACCTATTGTTGAGAGTGTGAAAGACGCATATACCTGCTTCATGCGAACTGCAATGGATTTTCTTATTGTCGGCAATTGTATTTTAACAAAAAGAGATCAGCCTCAGTGGAATGAAACCTTAAATTGGCAAAGGGAATTCCCTTTAGATTAGACTTATTTTTTTAAAGTGTCATAAACTATGAATTTATCTATTTATTTCAAAAAATCAGGAGTGGTAGTCAGTCGATTTATTGCTTCAATTATTTTTATATCAATACTATGGCCCGTAGGATCAATTATTAAGTATTTATCTGATCCAATGCAATTAAATAAAAAGAAAAGATCAACTACTTACAAAAGAAAATCAGTTTAAATTTTACAAAATAATAGTGCTTAGGGAGTTGTAGTGAAACAGAAAAAGCCGTTATCTCATAATCAAGCCGTTGCTGAAGTTTATCGCATCACTCCTCAACTAAAAGAATATGATGAGTTCATGTATTTAGGTGTTAGGTGGCTACCATATACCATGTTTTTTCATCATAAAAATTATAAATCCGAAGTAATTAATACGGATGATTATGGTTTTCGATATACCCATCATCAGAATCACCGTTATAGTATGGCAAATTTCCCTGCTGATAAACCAGTAAATCTAATTATCGGGGGTTCAACAGCGCTCGGCACTGGAACAACCTCTGATCTATTTACAGTTCCTTCAGCTCTAAGTGGTTTTACAGATGAAATTTGGTTGAATTTAGGCGGTCGAGGTTATAATGCCACCCAGGAACTGATTTTATTTTTAATGCACCAACATCGATTTAAAAAAATAAATCAAGTTATTTTACTAAGTGGTGCAAACACTCTCACTTTAGAAGGACTTCCTGATCACTTAGCTTGTGAGCATGGAAGATACTATTACTCCTATGAATTCCAACATTATATGGAAGCATATAATACCGACTTACATCGAAGGAAAAATTCTTATGCCTCAGGTGTTAGCAAAGCAAACAATAGTATTTTTCAAAGGATAAAAAAATACTGTAATAATTTACTTAACGATGAAAATCCTACTGAAATCATTTTAACCGATGAAAATATTGATATGAGTCAGAGAATATTAAGAGCTGCCTGGGTCACAACTAACACACTAAAGCAATGGCAACAATTGTTAACGCCTTTTGGGGCGGAAATCTCTTATGTTTTACAACCAATTTCCTCATGGACCAAAGAGGGGTTTACACCAGAGGAAGAAGATATGTTTTCTGCCATTGACTGTTGTGCAAACAATTTCTGGAGGTTATTTGGTAAGTTGTGTGCCAAGGAATTACATCATCCTTATCGTGATGCAATTAAAAAAGAATGCAATGAAATGGCAATTAAGTTTGTTGACATGAATGATTCATTAAAAAATTCTCCGATCATCAATCAAACTTTTTTCGTTGATCATTTACACTTCAATGATGCGGGCTATGTTGAAGTGGCTCGTTTAATCCATGAAGAACTAATAAAAAATTAACGGGACTCCATAAATGAAAAAAATAATTAAAATTTTTTCGCGGCTTTTTGTGACTCTATTCAAAAAAAAGAAAAATGAGAGCGGCTCGTCTTATCCATTAAGATAATAATAAGGCTGTGTAAAATGATGATACATCAATTTGAAATAAATCAATTCCTGCGCGAAGGATACCTTATTGCAAATGGTTATTTCTCTCCTGCTGAGATTGAGTTGTTAAATATTGAAACAGAAAGGTTAATGGAAATTGAAAGTCCAGGCAAGGTGATGGAAAATGGAGATCATGGAGTACGAAGTATTAATGGACCCCACTTCATTAGCCCTATCATGGATAAGGTCTCCAAAAGCCCTAGATTACTTCATGCGGCACAATTGCTTTTAGGTGACGACTCACTTTATATACACCAATATAAAATTAATATTAAACATGCTTTTATTGGGGATGTTTGGGAGTGGCATACAGATTATTGGTTTTGGCGTAATGAAGATGGAATGCCTACGGCAAATGCATTAACTGCCGTTATTTTTTTAGATGACATTAATGATTTTAATGGCCCAATGTTTCTTATTCCTGGCTCACAAAAAACAGAATGGGGCGAAAACGATCATTTCATGCCTTATGGTGATCTAACCGGTGGTGATAATTGGCAATTGACCACTGCAAGCAAATTAAAATATCAATTTTCCAAAACACAATTGAGGGCAACTATTCAACAGAATAGTTTGGTATCTGCTAAGGGCTCTAAAGGAACCGTTTTATTTTTTCATAGTAATCTGCTTCACTGCTCAGGGCTCAATTTATCTCCATGGAATAGAAAAGCAATTTTTATTTCCTATAACCTTGTTACTAATGCTTTAAATCCTATAGACTCTCCAAGACCTAACTTTCTTGCTAGTAGAGATTTCGCACCACTAACTGCGGTTGATGATCGCGAGTTTTTAGAACTAAATAGTTTCTGATGTTATTGATTTGGATGATACGTGACTGGACTTTGGACAAATAAGATCTGGTTTTTACGAGCCCGTGGGCGTGCCACGCTCACGGGCTCGTATTAGATCGAGGTTTGTTCAAAGTCCAGTACTTGAATCTTATTATTTTTAAACTTGGAAAAGGAGGCGGTATGAGTGGGTACTATGATGCCATTATCTATGTCATTCTGGCCTCAATTGCCTTTGTTTTTCTTGATAACCTATGTCGGGATGTTGACCCCATATCTGCTTTATTTGTTATGAGTGGCGTTGCGATTTTTTGTTTTAATGTATTGAGTTGTAGAAGCCTCAATAAAGTCTATCGCTCGTTATTCAATAACCCATTTTTATTCTTAGCCATGTCCTCTGCACTTGCTGTTGATTGGTTCTGTATGATTTATGCAACTTATCTGTCTGATCCTTTTGTGACGATGACATCTCTTTTTATCTGTTCTGGGTTTTTAGGTTTTGTCCAACTGTACAGAGAAACAGGATCCAGGCCCTATCTTTTCAGTATGTTTCTTTTAATTCTTTCCATACTTGTTTTATATTTTAAATATGAGATACAAAAACCCGGTAGCATAAGCTATGGTATTCTTCTCGGTGCCTTAGCCGGTCTAGCATTTTTTATATACATGGTCACCTCAGAAGCATTATGTGATCGCAGCGGAATGTCCTCTCTCCAGATTTTAGCAACGCGTTTTTGGGTTTTGTTTATTGGGTCTGCAATTTTGTTACCTCCTGGTAGTTTAAATCCCGCAATTGCGCACAATGCATACTCTTTAATAGTTGTTAGTATTGGATCACTAGTGGTACCCATTTTTTTTAATCAGCAAGCGATCAAAAAATTGGGCGTTGCAAAAGCTTCTGTTCTCGCCAGCCTTGTACCAGCAACCACCTATTTTATATATGCCATGTGGAATAAAAATATCTTATTAACTAATGCACTACTATGTTTTATTATCACTTTATCTCTGATTTTACCCAAATTTCTCAAAATACGATCAGTTTAAAAACCATTTGGAAGAATTTTCTAATCCATCAAAGTCAGTATAGAAAGCGATCTTCAATAGATGGAATTGGCTATGAGTTTGCTGATTGGGGAAGGAGTCAGTTAAATAGAGCACTAGGACAAACATTCAATAGCGGTTTGTTTTTACCTCATGTGTACCAATGGATTTTTATTTAACCTGACTTATTCAGCCTAATTATAGACCCATTCTATCGTAGCGTTTATGTTACAACCATTTCTTATACTTAAAATATTTATAAGGTAGCCAAGCAGCCGCTATCATGAGTCCGACAGCGCATAAATATCCGTATTGCCAGGTTAGTTCCGGCATAGCGTGGAAATTCATTCCATAGATACTGGCTATGAGCGTAGGGGGTAAAAAAATGACCGCTGCTACAGAAAATATTTTGATGATATTATTTTGCTCGATGCTCACCATGCCCAATGTGGCGTCTAATAAAAAATTAACTTTGGTTGCTAGAAAATGAGAGTGATCAGTAAGGGACATGATGTCTTTGCTTAACGCGCTTAATCGAGTTTGCTTTTCCGTATCAAGTTGTGAGCCTTTTGATTGAATTAAGAAGGCGATGAGTCGATTAAATGTGACTAAGCTTTCTTGTCCCTTTGTAGTCAGATCGCCGTTAGCACCCAGTTGCTGCATGAGCTGTTGATAATCTCGTTTTTCAGAGGTGTTATCTCGTGGTCGAAATATTGTTTTGGAGTATGTATCCACGCGATGAACAACGAGTTCTAAAATATCGGCAAGTCGATCGACAGTGGCTTCGAGCAACTCGATAAGCAATGTGATGGCATCACGTTGCGTGGCTGTTAGTTTTTTTACGTGTGATGTGAACAATTTAAATGATTGCGGTTCGACATATCGTAAGGTGATTAATTGTTGTTTTGTAAGAATGAAGGTGACTGGATCAAGCACAGGATCGGCTGAGTCAGAGTTGGCAATCATTGCTGATGTCATAAAAAGAACATCATTTTCACTATAAAGGCGGCTCGATAGTTCAATTTCAATCATTTCTGCGCGTGTGGGTATGGTGAAGCCCAGAAATGAGTCAATCATATTTTCTTCTTCCTTGGTTGGAAAAAGTAGATCAAGCCAAATGGCTTCCTGCAGTTTGTCTTGATTTTCATCGGTGATCACCGCAGGTCGGAGTAGACTTTTGTCCATATAGGTTAACATAACTATTTCCTCCCCCCCCCTGTGAAATTACCATTACATCATAACCTTATTCTGAAATGAATGTAATTATATATTTTCTGGACTTTGGACAAAAAGACATGAAAAGAGCCTCATGTCTTTTTGTCCAAGAAATTTCAGATCCACCCCTCATAATCCAAATTATGCAGATAATAAATTTAGCTCGGAATAGCATTGAAGCCTTGCAAATTACCCCAGACATTAAACCTGAGTTAATTATTAAAACACAGAAAAGAAATGATCACATGGTTATTCATGTGATTGATAATGGTCCTGGAATCTCTGTCGAATTTGAAGATCAAATATTCCAATCCTATTTCACAACCAAACCTAAAGGAACGGGTATTGGTCTTCGTGTTTGTAAATCATTAGTTGAAGCACATGGTGGAAAAATTAACATTCAAAAACACCCAAAAACTGGGGCATGGTTTACCTTTACTTTACCTATTCTATAACCTGTTACGATACTGGGGTTGGAACAAAAATAAATTAGTTTGGGGATTATTTTGGATTACAATACTCAAGAGTACTGTTATACTGAATTTTTAATTCAGCATGTCTAAGTGATGCCCATTGAACTCGATCTGAATAGCTTTAAAAACGCCCACAGTGAATTAATTGATGCATTTAAATATTATAATTCAACTTTGGCAAAGCACGATGCTAATTTACAGCGCCACTTGAGGGGAGGAACGATTCAAGCATTTGAATTTACCTATGAGTTAGCCATCAAATTTGTACGTCGCTATTTGGAATTAACAGAACCCAGCCGAGAAACCGTCTCTGCGATGACCTTTCCAAGTCTAATCCGCACAGCCAATGAAAAAGGGTTATTATCTAGCGATATTGAGCTTTGGAAACAATTTCGAGAAAAACGTAATATCACCAGTCATACTTATGATGGCAGCAAAGCAGAGGAGGTCATGACCATTATTCCTGATTTTATTCGTTATTGTGCATCATTATTAAATGAATTGCAGAAAAGAGTCCATGACGCTTGATATGACAGACAGGCATCTCAAGATAGTTCTTGAGATTCTTAATAATAATCTTCCAATTGTTGCCACCGTGTGGGTTTTTGGATCGCGAGCGCAAAAAGCAAAAAAAAAATACTCTGATCTCGACTTAGTGATTGATTTTGATGGGGAAAAGATACCTATATCTACACTGATCTGTCTTAACGAGGCCTTCGATGAATCTGATTTACCCTATAAAGTAGATATTGTCGATTGGAATACAATATCCCCTGAGTTTAAAAAACACATCCAAAATAAGCGTGTTTTACTACTACGTCCAAACCCTAAGTTGTAAATAAAATTGCCTTAATGTGCTGGTCGAATAACCCCAAACCCCGCACTTTAAAAATAATCAGGGAAAACCTGGGTAGCTATTGTATTGAAAAAAAACTCCATAATCATGACACCACAAAGAATGGACCTATCGTCAGCTTGGTATTATGCATTATGGAGAATATAAAAGTGAAAGCATTCGTTACTACTCTACTTATCATGATTTTATCATCACCGTTATTTGCAGCTCCTACTGTAACGATACAAACGGCGACTTTAACTAATCCATTCCCCTTTTTTTTTTCAAGTGAATGTCACCTTTAGCGAGCCGGTCGCCGGATTTTTTCCAGAGGACGTTATTGTGACCAATGGTACCGTAGTCAGCTTGATTGGCAACAGCTGTCAGCTAAACTATGTCATCACGATTCAACCAACAACTTCAGGTACTGTTACGGTCTTGATCCCTGCAAATGCCGCTATGTCGTTGACTACGGGTGAGCTAAATCAGGCATCCAGTCTTCTTACCATTCCAGGCTTGAACCCAGCCCAGCGTCCTGCATCTAATTTTGATTTAAAAACGTGGAGTCTGACTCTTCCTCTTCCCCTAGGATCGAAGAGTAACGACATCTCAATAGGCCAAGCCACACTGAACGGAACGCCCGGTGCAAATAATGGATATACAAACACACCTTATTTTTTCACAGATACTATTTCGGGCGCAATGAACATGTTCGCGCAAATCAATGGTGGAACCACACCGGGAAGCGAATTTTCTCGTTGCGAATTCTATGAAGTCCTGCCAGGGTCCTCGGCTTACTGGAAATTAAGTACGTTTGCCAGAAATTCACTATCGGCATCCCTACTCGTGAGTCAAGTGGCCCCTCTTCAAAAATGCGTGGTTGTCGGACAAATACATGATAAAGGCGACACCGATACCCTAGGTCACACGGCAAGTAATTCGCCGCTAGTGAAGATTTATTACGATAGGGATGCATTCGATCCGAATAGTAGTGTTTGCAACGGGTGTGTTTATGCTCAAATACGAACCAAGCCCGCACAAAGCAGCTACTTAAAGATCGTTCATCTTGCAAAAAACATCCCTTTAAACACGATCTTTAAATATAACATCACGCTACTGCGTGACGGAACGTTAACTATCACGGCAAACAATGTGTCAACCGTCGTCAAATTAAAGACATCTACAGATCAATGGCACTACCTTAAGGCCCAGAAATTTTATAACCGTATGATTTATATTGAGATCAGTTTCCAAGTTTATTATTATTCGTTTCGCTTAAAATTGGACTTGGACAAAAAAGAACGGCGGTAATAGAGAATTTCTTGCGCTACATTATATTACAGCTACCATTATTTGGTCCTGAGTCATCAGGTTTCTTAAGTTTATTTAATTGAGATTTTAATTCGGTTTGTTTTTTTGAATCAATGTTACCATTTGATGAGACATTAGTTTGGCTCAAATCAGTACTCTTTTCAGGTGCTGCCTTGCTGTCATCTTTTGTTGTCGAAGAACATATGTTATTTTCTGCGCTATCTGTTTGTTTTCTAGTCTTTTTTTCTAACGCAGGGGTAATTGAGACATGGATGCATTGCCTTGGTTTAATCCCGTTTTGTTCTAAAAATGTCCAATCGATCGCATCTTTTATGTTCGTTATACGGTCAGGAGGGGGTTCAGATGCATAAATCTTCAAAAACTCCTTACCCACCTCTTCACTATAAGTACGTAAGGCACTATATCCATTCTGTTTATCATTTATCACCACATGCGCTGTTGTGGTGATAACTCTGTCTAAGTCTGGTAGTGCGTTTGGTTTAAATCCCATCATTTGATTTTCAATAAAATACCCATTTTTTGGTATGTTTGGTATGTACCAAAGAAGTACGTCTTGACTGGTACCTTTGCAAACATCTGTAATTCCTGTTTCGAGCGAAATATCAGCGTCAACATATATCGCAAAGCGACTTCCCTTAATCCGTAACTCACGTTCGATCACAAGCAATCTCGCAAAATCCACTCTCGCATAGAGCTCAACATAATGTTCGTTTGTTGAAGAATCACACGAGAAAAAAGTTGTTTTAAGCACTTCGTGGGGTTTAACCATGCATCCTCTATAATTGCTGCAATCTGAACGATTTTGAACACCATCACGCACTGCGTTTATACTTTTGTAGGCGGGGCTAAGAACCCGCTAACAAATGGCGCAGGCTGATAGTATCTCTCAAAAATATCATCTCATCTGATAGACATCAAGAAGGTTCAAAAAACGAACAACAAGACAAAGTAATCTAAAATTAAGGGACTAATG
>JAUYQG010000169.1 GCA_030695645.1 Legionellaceae bacterium | reverse complement strand
TGCCTATCCGGTTCTCACTGTGTGAAGTAGGTGGGCAAAACGAAGCGTGTCCATCATGCCGGCTCCGAACGGGTGGGCACGCTACCGCTTTGCCCACCCTACACTCTGCCGTTATGGGTATATTATTAAATTTGAGATCCCTAATATCACTGATTATTGAGCTTTGGACAAAAAGACATGAAAAGAGCCTCATGTCTTTTTGTCCAAGAAACTTGAGATCTATTACTCTCAACCAGTTTATTAATTACACTAGATGCTACCTGTCCATCCTAAGATTTAACGTTGACGAGGCACTAGGATAATAAGCCACTAAGCTATTTCGAAAAATAGTAGCGCGCAAAGGTAGTCCTTCGTGTTGATAACGTAATACTTGTTGATAAACGGCTGCTTTAAATTGTTCCATATCACTCGGTTCACCATTTAAATTATCAATGCTGAATTGAAAAGGATAATTCGCTGAGTGAGATAATATCCATTCCATTGCTTGTGGTTTTACTTCAACCGATTGGAATACATTTTGCTGCTCAGCATTGCGCCCATCCGGTACATACCAATAACCATAATCTTCTTGGCGTCTACGCTCTTTTCCGGCAATTAACCAATGAGCACACTCATGCAATGCACTACTAAAAAAACCATGCGCGAAATAAATGGTGTGATGTAGACGATGCTCATCCGCAGGCAAATATATCGGCTCATCATCTCCACGGGCTAATACAGTATGGTACGTTTGTTTAAAACAATCATTAAAAATTCGTATTAAATCATCAGGCTGATGCACAATTAATATATTCCTCTCATCTCGTAAATGATGCTATACTACACAACCTATTCTCATTATGCAGCTAGAATGACCACTCCCAAAAACAAAACAATAGTTATCGAAGGCGTCACCCCAAAAGGGGAAGCATTTCGACCTAGCGATTGGGCGGAGCGCATGAGTGGCACAATGGCTAGCTTTAAAAACAGTCGAATACATTATTCCCCTCTACTACAACCCAGTGTGAATCACGAAGGATATAAATGCGTTCTTCTCGATCCTAAGTTAAAAGAATCAAGCCCTGAAGTTTACCAAGCTATTTTGGATTTTGCCAAAGCAAATGAATTAAAGATTTGCGGTGAAGACGAATAATTACGATGTCAGCATAGACGATATGCTCATTAAATGAGTAATAAAATAATTCAACATATTCACTGTGAATTGAATATTGATCGCAAAAAGACTAGCTACAATAAATAAAAATCCTTTTGGACCATGACCTTTTGACCCTTCCTGACCTTGCTCTGGATGACTTGCATGTGCCAATAAAACACACCCTCGCATAAACCATATAAAACCTGCCATTTGAATTAGCATAGTGATTGAACTGTAAATATTGCTCATGTTATCTGATGAATACGCTAAAACATTATAACCTGAACCAAACAGAGTCTGACTGAAGGCGTCGATAACGGTTGGTAAAAAAAACAAGGCTGACCCAGCAAGAAAATAGGCGCTGGGAACAATGATTTTTACTTTCTGTCCCCCACTTTCTTCGATAATATCTCTAAATTTCGTAATCGAAACATAATAGAACATAAGACCTAAGAGGTACGACAAGCCACCCAATAGCCTATCAACCGACGGAAGTGACCGGCTTAAATTACCAAACATTACAACTAAATCGGAGCTAGCCATGAATTATCTCTTGCAATGTATGATTTTTCCCCTATATTAAGGGCTTTCCTACTCAGTAAAGAAATTATTATGCAAACCAACACATCCCCCATTATATTAGAAAACACATACATGCTGTCACCTAGTGTGAAACATTTTATCTTTCATAGCAAACATGAACCTGCATTCAATTTCATTGCGGGGCAATTCATCACCATACATTTTGAACATCAAGGTAAAATACTACGACGAAGCTACAGTATCGCGAATACACCAGCAAATGACAACCACATTGAATTTGCCGCAAGTTATGTAAAAGATGGTCCGGGCACCGAACTCCTCTTTAACTTGAAAATTGGCGACACCATTCAGATCACCGGGCCATTCGGTCGTTTAACACTAAAAGACGACACTCCGAAACGCTACGTATTATTGGCCACAAGCACCGGTGTCACGCCTTACCGCGCTATGAAACACGAGCTGCAACGACGTTTGGATTCCAACCCAAATCTTCACATCGTCATAATGCTCGGGGTTCAAAAGCGCGCAGACATCCTGTATGGTGATGAATTTTTAGCATGGGCAGCAACATCGCCACGTGTCACGTTTCGCGCTCATTTGAGTCGAGATCATCGAGAGGATTGGCTTCCTCATGAATATTCAGGTCATATTCAAACAGGATTTTCTGAATTAGATCTTAATCCAGAGCACGATCTTGTTTATTTATGCGGAAACCCTGCTATGATCGACGATGCCTTCGCATTATTAAAAGATAAGGGCTTTACCACACAACACGTTATTCGTGAAAAATACATTTCATCCAAGTAGGAGACTATTAAATCATGTATTATGATGAACTATCAACAACCATCGATCATTTACTGCAAGATGGCAAAGGAATATTGGCCGCCGATGAAAGCAACGGTACCATCGGCAAACGGTTCGAAACGATCGACCTAGAAAATAACGCCGATAATCGACGTGATTATCGCTTATTACTTGCCACCACTCCAGAGTTAGAAAATTACATCAATGGGGTTATTTTATTTGAAGAGACTTTTCAAAACAAAGATGTACACGGCACAACCATTCCTCAATTGCTGCTCGATAAAGGTATTATGCCTGGCATAAAGGTCGACAGAGGTTTGGCTACGTTGGCAAACACACATGATGAAAAAATCACGCTAGGATTGGATGATTTAACCGATCGTTTACTTTCATTTAAGAAACAAGGTGCTAAATTTGCAAAATGGCGTAACGTCTATTCGATTTCTGAATTTACACCTAGCTTAACAGCGATGAAAGCAGGTGCGGAAATGCTTGCTCGCTATGCTGCATCATGTCAAGCTGTCGGACTTGTACCCATTGTCGAGCCTGAAGTTCTGATGGATGGCGACCATACTATTGAGCAATGCGCCGAAGCAAGTGAAATGGTTTTACATGAATTGTTTAAAGCACTCTTTATTCACCAAGTGGAATTAGAGCACATCATTCTGAAACCAAGTATGGTCACGTCTGGTAAACATGCCGCGTCATTCAGCACTCCAGAAGAAATTGCTGATTACACCTTGAGTGTATTTCGCAATACCGTGTTTCCAGCGGTTCCTACGATTAATTTTCTGTCTGGCGGTCAGACGCCTGTGCAGGCAACAGTTAATCTCAATGCGATCAACAGCGCAGGCTACCAGCCTTGGACATTAAGTTTTTCATATGGACGCGCACTACAAGAAGATTGTTTAAAAACGTGGGCAGGACAAGCGGATAACGTCGCGGCAGCGCAAGCGACATTACTACACCGCGCCCGCCTCAATAGCTTGGCTTGTTTTGGTGAGTATTCTAGTAGCATGGAATAAGTCTTAGTTTTGAACAGAAAGACGTGAAAAAGACCTCATGTCTTTCTGTCCAAAGTCCAAAATAACTAAAAGCACTCATCATAATCAATCATTACCCCATCCAACGATCGCTGCACATCATCTACCGACAGTCCAAGATCATCAGCGGCACTGATAATCCCACAAGCTGCCTCAGAAAATGTGGATTTTGGGGTCCAATAATCCATATTGGCTTTTAACATCACATGAAAAGCCTTACTAGGATCCCAATTTTGTTGATTGGCTAATAAATAATACAACCGATTATAAACACCACTGGAATAATGCACATCGATACCTTTTTGATACTGATCAGCACTATCAATGGATCGCCCATCACGACTGGGTCTGTCCATAAATCGTAAAGCCACAGGCGTCGCTTCATTTTTTAAAATCTCGGCACCAATACGCCAAGAGCTTTTTCCGTGAACGTAATACTCGACCGCTTGTGCTGCCATATCAGAAAAAGACTCATTAATCCCTCCCGACTGACCAAAATAAGCAAGGTTTGCATGCTGCTCTGTGAACCCATGGCTAATTTCATGAGCACCAATACCTAAGGAAACCAACGGATGAAACACCCTATCACCATCTCCAAAGGTCATTTGAAAGCCATCCCAAAATGCATTGGAATATCCTATACCGTAATGCACGCGCATAATCAGTTGTCTTGGTTTTCGACGATCAGTCAGTGCTTCCACACCATACTCTTGGCTATACATGTGTTTAATCACACCACCAATATACAAAGCATCGTTACTGGGTGAGTAACTTCCATTTTGCATGTCATAGCCGTCTCCTGCATAACCTGTCCAATACGTATTGCTGTCCTCACTCACTGTAAAAGGTGTCGCGCAACTAAAAACCATGGGCGTATTTGGATTTTCATAACCATATGCCATATCAACAACTTTCACCTGTTTATTTTCCATATAACAAAGTCCGGAAAAATCATCTCGCGAAAGATCAAGTAAAGGAAGACCTTGTCCGAACTGATATTTTCCAATCCGTTGATTACCCCCAAAACCTGTCCCTTTGACCAACGTACGAAGAGTTTTTACGTCATCCCAAGCTTCCAAAGATATGCCGGTATTGGCGTCAAGAATGGCAGTAGGTCGCTTTGGCATAGCAGCCATTGGCTCAAGAAGTACGCTCACTTTATAAGCCCAATGCGCTTGCTGCTGGTCGTCAATATACACCATCGGTGTAACCTGTTTTTCACGTATTTCTTGCGTGGGATATTGTGCTATAAATTGCTCTAGAACAGACTGACTGCGCTTTAGAAACGATGGATCGGGCTGCCCTAGTTCGTGTTGTAAGCCACGATATACCGCTCCATTCATTGACCTCACCGCTCGCGCTTGACGATGCAAGATGGCATATCCTCCAAATACCGGAACACCAGCATATAGTTGTTGCATCCGGGTATGCGTTATCCGTTGTTGATCCGTATGCTGACTCAGAAACCGCAGTGAATTCACAGTCAATGCAGTCAGCGATTGAGGTTTATCCGATAATAAAACGTGCGTAATCTGTTGCAACTCATGAAACGATATATGTTGTAATAAAACACGCTCAGCGGCACTTATAGGTAATGAGAGGGTCATAATAAACACGGCACTCATCCACCTCCAAAAGAACGTCTTCCTTATTCCCTTCTCCCCGGAAACGAGGAGAAGGTGCCCGCAGGGCGGATGAGGGGTTCTCGGCAGAGGTGTTCTTTTTCGATGTTTGCCAGGCATGACTGGCCGACTCAGTATCCGTGCAGATAAATGATCGATATATTCCATAATAACAGACTCCTTGCAGTTGGTTAGGCTTGATGTATGATAACTGCTCATTCCGCATCAAGAAACGGCCATATTTGGCGCATCTTGAACGAAAATCTGACCGTTCTCCAAGGGTTAAGATCACCCTCCGAGCAGTTACGATGTATGCCATTTCCATAAACGCATACAGCGATTTAATTTGGACTTTGGACAAAAAGACATGAAAAGAGCCTCATGTCTTTCTGTCCAAGAAATTTCAGATCTATCCCTCATAATTAGATCATTAATTGTCCTGATTGTAAATGTTTCTACAAAACGAGCCGATTGTCGTTGATATTA
>JAUYQG010000168.1 GCA_030695645.1 Legionellaceae bacterium | reverse complement strand
TTTAGTGTTTTCACTGAACACGAAGCAAGCACGTCATCCTGAGCGCAGTCTTTTTGCGCGAAGGATCTCCTGAATTTTGCACAATCTGAGATCCTTCGCGCAAAAAGACGCGCTCAGGATGACGTACCTGGGGAGTTACGCTATTGTATAACAGGACAAGGAATGACCATGCTTGCAAAAACACCGTTACATGCTCAACATCTGGCACTAGGCGCTAAAATGGTTGACTTTCATGGGTGGGACATGCCGTTAAACTACGGATCACAAATCGAAGAGCACCAATATGTTCGTAAATCGGCCGGCATGTTTGATGTCTCACACATGACGATAGTTGACGTGTTGGGAGCCGGTGATCGTCAATTTCTTCGTAAATTATTAACCAACGACGTCGACCAACTCACTCACACAGGTCGAGCATTATACTCTTGTATGTGCAATGAACATGGCGGAATCATTGATGACTTAATTGTTTATCAACGCAGTCCTGATAATTATCGACTGGTGCTCAACTCCGCAACTCGCACTCGAGATTTAGCCTGGATTCGTCAACAAATCCGTGGGTTTTCGGCAGGGTTGCAAGAACGATCAGAACTTGCCATGATTGCGGTACAAGGTCCAGAAGCCATTCAAAAAACGCTCAGCATTCTGAATCCTTCTCAAGCCGATGCGGTATCCACATTAGCACATTTTGAATGCGTGGAACCTGATGAATATTTTTTTGCGCGCACAGGTTATACCGGCGAGGATGGTCTAGAAATCATAGTGCCTCAAGAAGCGATCGTTAATTTATGGACAGCACTACTCACTGCGGGCATCAAACCCTGTGGATTAGCCGCTCGTGATACCTTGCGCCTCGAATCGGGACTGTTATTGTATGGTCAAGATATGGATGAAACCACAACACCATTGGAATCGGGGTTAAGTTGGACTGTCAAATGGAAGCCTGAAGATCGTGATTTTATCGGTATGGGAGCCTTACTCTCTCAAAAACAACACAGTTTGAAGCGAAAACTGGTTGGATTAACCTTGGAAGACAAAGGAATTATGCGTCCAGGACAGCGCGTCGTCATCGAAGGTCATCCCGATGGCATGATAACAAGTGGAACCTACTCCCCCACGCTAAACAAGTCCATTGCTCTCGCTCGTGTCCCCATGGCAACAGGCGACCGTGTTTTAGTCGATATTCGCGGGAAATTACTCACCGCTCACGTTGGGAAACCTAAATTTATTATAAAAGGATAGCATCATGACAAACTTACGATTTACCAAAAGCCATGAATGGCTGGATACCGAGCATGACGATATGACGGTCGGTATCACAGAACACGCGCAAGATTTACTAGGCGATATGGTGTATGTGGAATTACCTGATATAGGAAAAGAAGTCCATGCTGGCGATGAAATTGGCGTCCTGGAATCAGTCAAAGCGGCATCTGATTTTTATGCTCCCATTAGTGGCACAATCGTTGCTGTAAACAAACAGGTTGCCGAGAACCCCGCTTTATTAAATCAAGACCCTTATGGCACAGGATGGTTAGTTAAAATAAAAGCCAAACAGAAAGAAAAAGCATTTGAAGAAATCAATGAAATGCTCAAAGAAGATCAATACCTAAGTGAGTTAACTGAGGATATCTAATTATGCCGTTCATACCCCATACTGAGGAAGATGTAGAGCAGATGCTTGAGCGTATCAACGTGCCCAATACACAGGCTCTATTCGACGAAATCCCAGAATCACTGAAACAAAAACCGTTCACGGCTCTTCCCGAGGGGCTCAGTGAAATGGAGATGTTGAATTTAGCACAACAACTAGCAAATCAAAACCAAAATGCTCTTTGTTTCATCGGTGCGGGCAGCTATGAACATCATATTCCAGCAGCCGTGTGGGATATTGCATCGCGCGGTGAATTCCTGACATCATATACACCTTATCAAGCAGAAGCTAGCCAAGGTACTTTGCAATTGCTCTATGAATTTCAGACCATGATCGCTGAATTGACGGGCATGGACGTGGCAAACGCCTCTATGTACGATGGCGCCTCAGCACTTGCCGAAGCCATCCTTATGGCCGTACGAATTAACCGTCACAGCACCAGCAATCGTATTTTGGTCGCCGGTACGATACATCCTTTCTTTCGTGAAACTCTAGAAACGATTGTCAGCACTCAGCATATCGAAATCATCACGCTCCCGTTTGACTCCAAGGAAGGCATCACAACGCTGCACTCATTAGAGAAGTACCGTGGCGAAGACATTACAGCACTTGTCATGGCACAACCCAACTTTTTCGGCTGTCTTGAGCTCGTGGACGAGTTAACCGATTGGGCTCACAGCAACAACACGGTCACAGTCGCTTGCGTTAATCCCGTGTCACTCGCCTTACTTAAGCCTCCTGGTCTTTGGGGCACACATGGTGCTGAAATTGTTTGTGGTGAAGGTCAGCCTCTGGGAGTCCCTATGGCCTCTGGCGGACCTTATTTCGGATTTTTTAGCACGCGAATGGAATACGTCAGACAAATGCCGGGTCGATTGATTGGGCGTACACATGATAAAGAGGGCAACATAGGTTATGCCTTGACGTTGCAAGCACGTGAGCAGCATATTCGACGCGCAAAAGCAACGTCAAATATCTGCACAAATCAAGGTTTGCTCGTAACGGTAGCAACGATTCATATGAGTTTGCTCGGTGCTGAAGGGCTCTCACAGGTCGCCGCACGCTGTCATCATAATACCCATGCTCTCATTAACGCATTAACAGACATTGACGGTGTCGAGCTGGTGTTTACAGCACCTTATTTTCATGAAGCATTAATAACCTTCCGTTGTCCCGTAGATGATGTCTTAAAAGCGCTACGTCAACGTGGTATTGCTGGCGGCTACCCGGTTAGCGAACACTATCCAAACCTAAAAAACTCGTTGTTAGTTTGTGCCACCGAGAAACGGACAGACAGTGACATCGCCCTTTATGCGGAAGCATTACAACTATATATGGAGGTATGTGATGTTCATCGTGCAATTAACATATAAGGTTCCCGTCAGCGAAGTGGACAAATATCTACAAGCTCACCGTGAATTTTTAGACTACCATTATAAGCAAGGATTACTTCTTGCATCGGGTCCAATGAAACCTCGTACCGGAGGTATTATCATTGCACTAACGCAAGATAGAGCCTATTTAGAATCCATATTACATCAAGATCCTTATCATTTAGCTGAAATTGCAGATTATCAGCTCATTGAGTTCACTCCGGTAAAACATCGTGACGAAATTAAACGTCTTATTCAAGATACGGAAGGCAAATTATGTTGATATTTGAACAGTCAAAGCCAGGTCGACAAGCCACCGCTCAAGCTCCTGGTGTCTGCGAAAGCAAGTATACGATTCCTGCGGCATTCAAACGCGTAACACCACCGCGATTGCCAGCCTGCTCTGAGTTGCAAGTCGTTCGACATTTTACGAATTTATCGAAAAAAAACTATTCTATTGACACGCATTTTTATCCGTTGGGTTCTTGCACCATGAAATATAACCCACGTGGTGTTCATAAAGCAGCTTCCCTACCGCATTTTATTAATCGTCATCCCTTAACCCCCGCTGAACATAGTCAGGGATTTTTGCAAGCCATGTATGAATTACAACAATATCTTGCTGAAATTACAGGAATGCAAGGGGTCTCCTTGACGCCCATGGCTGGCTCGCAAGGTGAGTTTGCTGGTGTTGCCATGATCAAAGCCTATCATCAATCACGTGGTGAGACACAACGAGACGAAATGCTTATCCCCGATGCGGCTCATGGGACAAACCCTGCCTCAGCGTCCATGTGTGGATATAAAATTGTTGAAATACCAACCGGTCGTGATGGTGATATTAATTTGGATGAATTGCGTAAAAAAGTCAGTCCACGAACCGCGGGTATTATGTTGACAAACCCATCTACATTGGGTTTATTTATGCGCCAAATTAAAGACATTGCCGATATCATTCACCAAGCCGGTGGACTGTTATATTACGACGGAGCAAATTTAAATGCTATAGTTGGTCAAGTCAGACCAGGAGACATGGAGTTTGACGTCATGCATTTGAATTTACATAAAACATTTGCCACACCGCATGGTGGAGGCGGACCTGGCTCAGGTCCTGTTGCGGTGGGTAAACGTCTCGAGCCCTTTTTACCGTTACCCGTCGTTCTTAAAAAGAACAATCTATTTCGTTATGCAACAAAAGCGGATTATCCTCAAAGCATTGGACGTCTATCGTGTTTTATGGGCAATGCGGGCATTCTACTACGGGCATATTTTTATATTCGCACATTAGGTAAAGAAGGATTATTGCGCGTTTCAGAATATGCCACGCTCAACGCGAACTATCTATTGGCCGAATTAACGAAAGCGGGCTTCACACCGGCATATCCTAGTCGTCGCGCCAGTCATGAGTTTATTTTGACATTAAACCCAGAGAAAAAGAAATACGGCATAAGCGCTATGGATCTTGCCAAGCGATTACTGGATTATGGCTGCCACGCACCAACGACTTATTTTCCATTACTCGTTCCGGAATGTTTGTTGATTGAGCCAACAGAAACCGAATCCAAAGAGGAGCTAGATAACTTTGTGAATGCGATGAGTGCTATTCGTCTCGAGTCCAAAACCAACCCGGAACTATTACATAACGCACCCTACACACTTCCTGTGAAGCGATTAGATGATGTGAAAGCAGCCAGAGAGTTGGATTTGAATTATTATTTTCAAAAAAAGCAGTCCAGTATATAACGTCAAAATCCTATATTTGGACTTTGGACAGAATGGCATGGGGATCTCAAATTTAATAATATACCCATAACGGCAGAGTGTAGGGTGGGCAAAGCGGTAGCGTGCCCACCAGTTCGGAGCCGGCATGATGGACACGCTTCGTTTTGCCCACCTACTTCACACAGTGACAACCGGATAGGCA
>JAUYQG010000167.1 GCA_030695645.1 Legionellaceae bacterium | reverse complement strand
TGCCTATCCGGTTGTCACTGTGTGAAGTAGGTGGGCAAAACGAAGCGTGTCCATCATGCCGGCTCCGAACTGGTGGGCACGCTACCGCTTTGCCCACCCTACACTCTGCCGTTATGGGTATATTATTAAATTTGAGATCCCGAAGTCCAATTAAACAATCGAATCCGTCAAAGTAAACTCATTTAGTATCCCCGGAATAAACGGATTCATTTGATTTTGTGCTTTGAGTAAATAACGTCCTGAATTTCCATTAATTTCAAATAGAATTTGCAAGTTCGCGCTATCTTGCTCATCTACGAGAACATTTACTTTTTGTAAAATTTTAAAGAAAGCCCAAGTTCCTAACTCGTCAATTTCGAATTGCTGGCCTTCGATGGAGTTGACCACCAAACGGGCATTGGATTGTGGCCAATGAAACTCAGTGAAGGAGTCACTGGTTTGAGTGTCCTTTAGTTTGGTATCACCAATGGTTAATTGCAAACTGGCAACAATCGGATCAAGGCTGACTTTTTGTAAGCTAAACTCGATCTGGCTGGTATCGCTTTGATCAGGGAAAAACATATTGGTAATCACATTGGCACGAATCAGTTCGTTAATCATGTCCGATGAAATGGGGAGGACGTAATTATTCATCTCTTTCAATTGCCATTGCGGTTTTGAGGTGTCTAAAAATGGTTTTAAATAGTCTTCCACAAAACGATTCAGATTACCGTGTGTTGAAAAAAACCGATTGAAATCATTGATCGATATTTCATCTGTTTGTGCGGTATCAAATGGATAGCGATTAGCAATTGTGGTTTGATAGTCATGGTAAACTTGTTGTTGCCATTGTTGGTTAATGTAAGTACGACTGTTGTTAATCAGTGTGAACCATGAATCATCACCAATCTGTTTAGCCCAAGAGGCAATCGGCTCAGGTAGTTGATGCGATTGAGTGTACAGTTCACTCAGCGGATTGGTCAGTATATCTCCTTGAAATCGAGATTTCGTGATCATAAACGCTGTTTTTCCTTGATCATGAACAACGGATAACGTACTTAAAAATTTCTCAAGTTCATTCAATGTTGTTACAAGATGATCAATGGTGGAGTTACTAATTAAATTGAGTTCACTGAACTTACTCGCAATTTCTTGATTAAACAGAGTGGATTCGGCGTTTGAATTGGGGCTGGTTTGCTTTTGAATGGTATCAATTAAAGCATTGATGGTATTGTTTTGACGGAGTGTTTGCATCAATTGAAATGCCTGTTCGTAATTTTGTACGTGCACTGGATGCGCTTCTTGCATAAAGTGTTGCCACCAAATCACGTACTCGTAACAATACGCTTGTTGGAGTAAGATGGGTAATTCATTTAAATCTTGGCGCGCTAAGATCCAATTTTCGGCTTTAAATGCGTCGATGATAGAAGGAAGCTGGGTTATGACTGCTTGAAAACCCGGTTTTGTTAGGTAAGCAGGTATTTTGTCAGTTGATAGGACAAACCCGTTTAATTTAACTGGGATGGAATCTCTTGAAAAGTTCGCTTTGGCTAGAGAATAATACAGATAACTTGTGGGTAAGGCATTTAAAAAATTACGTGCATCGGTCACAATTTGTTTATTGATGGTAAACTTGTTTAACGATTTATGTAGAATTTGTGTCAATAAAGCTAATTTCTTATTAGCATCGGTTTTTTGTGAGTCCAGTTTCCAGTGTTGTTGAAACCATGCGATCACTTCTTTTTCAGAGAAGTGTTCTGGTTCTCCTAACATTAAATACACTTTCAGTGCTTGGTAACGTTCCAGTTGAGATAGTCGTGAATCGGCAATAGCTTGCTCAATCTCTTGTAAAACACTGGGCAAAAAATTGCCGCTTAGATGTTGTTTGGTAGTCATGCTCAGCTGCATTTTTAAAGTTTGCACGGTAGGCATCAATAGGCCACTGGACGAAATCGCATTTAAAGCCCCTGATGCTTTGGACAAATGAAAAGTTGCTGAATCCAATGTGTCGCCTGCTTTGCCAAGACTATCGTACGCAATGAGTTCCTTGCTGGCGGTGTCAAGTAATCGCGCTGATGTGATGTATTGATGTCCGATCCAAGCCACGCCAAGTACCGTGCCGCCGATGAGTAAGCCAGCTGCCCATTGGCGTGCAAAGCTTGTTTGCGGTGCTTGGCGCTTCGTTTGGGTTTGGAATGCATGCAGGGCACCTGTGATAAAATAGGCACGATGATTTGTTGCTTGATTGAATTGGTTTTGAAGGGTTAAAGCATATTCGTGCTGAATTTTTTTGTTGAGTCGATCCATGCTGACTCCACCTTGCTCTCCACTGGTAAAATACAAGGCTTGTAGACGAAATAATTTGGGCGATAGGCCGCTGATGAGTAGCAAAATGAAGTTGCGCAAACTACCGAATTGCAATGGAAATTCTCGGATTAAGGTGCGTTTAACACCGGATCGAACGGGGTGTATTTTGTTGATTACTTGTTGTCCTAGTGTTTCAATCAAATAGTCAAATTGCGTTTTAAAGACATCAGGTAACTTGCTGACTTGAGCACATTCATGCAAGGAAAAACCCAATGGTTTTTGTAAATCAAGTGCGTGTTCATTTTGAAAAAAATCACAAAATCCTGTTAATAGATCCAATTTAGTGAACAAGATGGCCACGTCAATGGGGTAACCGAGCGCAATTCCGAATCGCTCCATGAATTGTGCATGGGCTTGGACGAGCGATTTAATGTCGGTTGTCGCTGAAATCAGTAATTCATTGATGTCCACGCACAACAGAAGGCCATTAATTTTTAAGGAGCGATGACAGCGATTCAATTGTTTGAGTGTGTACTGCAGAAGATGCTTGCTTTGATTTAACCAGGATTCCCCCAGCTCAAGAACAATTCCCGTTTGATTGTAATAAATATGTGCACCATCAGCCTGAACGGGGTAGATATCAAAATGACTTTGACGAAGAAGGGTTGCTTTGCCTTGGTTTCGTCTGCCAGTCAATAATGTAAATGCAAGAGCATTGTGCTGGGGCTTTAGCTGGGCAATAAGTTTTTTTAGTGCGTCACATAACGCGTTTAGTGATTGATCCATTGATGGAACGCTCCAATTTCTTGGACAGAAAGACATGAGGCCCTTTTCATGTCTTGCTGTCCAAAGTCCAATTTTTATATAGCACTGTTTTAGCTTGGTGCTCGAGTAGGCTATGACTTCCAAAATAGGTTACGATTAACACGCCAAACGCAATGATTGACACGTAGATCAGCGGTTTATAATTATTGGATTCAACGGGGCGTTCGTATCGCTCTTTGAAAAGACGGTGCGGTTTATGAACACGATTTTTCAGAATTAATTGATGTAATTCTTCAATCAAATTATCTAAAAATTGCCGTCCATCAGCCCGAACGTGATGCTCCCCTTCAAAGCCTGCGATGAGACAGAAATAAGCTAACTCCAGTAAGTCTAGGTATTGTGTGGTTCGTTCTTTTAGAAAATTAACAATGATAAAAAATTGACTTTCCGGGCCTATGTTATTTTCAGATGATGGTGTAAACGCTTTAAATTCAGCGGGTTGTCCATACAAACGCATGTAGTTTTTTCCTAGTAATTCATCGATCGTCGCATACAGTAGGTAATGAGCAATAGCGATAAACTCCCCAACATACTGTTGGCCATCTAAGCGACTGTTAAATGCAAACAGTTCATGATCTATATTTTCGCGAATGCTCTCAATGGACGGTAGGGTTGGGCTGACGCATAACCGTTCCAGTAATGATAATAAAGGACTTGCTGCTGCGACCAATGGATTGCTCGTGGAACTTGTTGAAAAAAGCTTGGACCGAAAATACCCCTGAGGGACTTGGTTTGGGCTAGGAACCGTAAGTTCACGAGCTATTGCTTGAGACTCAGCTGACATGCCTGTCACTCCTTGGGATTGCGCAATCCCTTTAATGTTGTGCAACGGCTAATCCTTTCAGGATCGTTAACGCAGCGTATAGTTGATAGTCTTCATGGATTAGGTTTTTTTCATCCTTGGTTGTTGCCATGGTGTCCGCTACTTTTTCTTGATTAGGATTGTTCAAATGTCCACTTAACTCGGCTTCAGAAAAACCAGAAAACACTGATTTTTCTGTGCTTTGCGGAACTGCTATTTCCTCAACTACGATATCGGGAGAGATTCCATGTGCTTGAATAGACGTACCTGCAGGGGTGAAATATAACGCAGTTGTTAATTTGATGCCACGTTTTGCATCCAGCGGTAATACGGTTTGCACCGAACCTTTACCAAAGCTTCGTGTTCCAAGAATGATGGCACGTTTATTATCTTGGAGAGCACCAGCAACAATTTCAGAAGCGGATGCTGAACCATTATTAATTAAAACAACCATAGGAGCGTTGTTAAGAATATCATTGGCTGTTGCCATGGCAGTAAACTTAGAGCCAGGTAAGCGTCCTTGTGTGTATACAATCATTTCTTTTTTGCCATTGCGCTCTTTATCTAAAAATGCTCCCGATACATCAATGGCTGAGTCAAGAAGACCACCTGGGTTATTACGTAAATCCAGGACGAGTCCTTTTAGGTGTCCGCCTGATTGCTTCTTCATGTCGGCGATAGCTTGTTCCATTTCTTTGTCGGTCATGGCTTGAAATTGCGTCAAACGTACGTAACCATATTGTCCATCAAACAAACGGCTTTTAACGCTTTTAATTTCAATTTTTTGCCGAAGCAAGGTAAACGACAGCGGTTTTTTAGCGCCTTTACGAAGTATGGTGAGTTCAATGGAGCTTCCTGGTGCACCACGCATTAAATTAACAGCATCTTTAAGCTCTAAACCCTGAACGGATTTTGGACCCAGTTTGATGATGTAATCACCCGCTTTGATTCCGGCTTTGAACGCAGGAGTATCGACTAGGGGGGTGATGACTTTGATGACACCCTCTTCCATAGTCACTTCGATACCTAAACCACCGAATTCGCCATTGGTTGCGGTCTGCAGTTCTTTAAAGTCATCCTCATCGAGATAAGATGAATGCGCATCAAGACCGTTCAGCATGCCTCGAATGGCATTGTCAAATAAAACTTTGTCGTCAACTTGTTTCACATAATATTTTTTAATTAAACTCAAGGCATTGGAAAAACGTTGTACGTCTTCCATTGGAATTTGTTGTTCAGGGTTCTCTTGGGTTGGATTATCCCGCGCGGGCAATGCGTTGACTTGAAAAGGTAGTGTCGTGGCGAATAGCACGATCATGGCATTCATAATTATTTTTGTAACCGATCGGAGGGTGATCTTAACCCTTGGTGAACGGTCAGATTTGAGTGCCGGTTCAAGATGCGCCAAATATGGCCGTTCCTTGATACGGCGCGAGTAGTTACCTATTTTTTTATAAATCATCGAGTTCTCCATTATCTCAACCACTCCAATGGTGGAATCGCTTTTCCGCGATGCCTTATTTCAAAATATAGACCATTTTGACGTAATGCACCGCTGTGTCCGACCGTCGCGATTTGTTCGCCTTGACTAACAGTATCACCTTTTTGTTTGAATAGTGCTAGATTGTTTGCGTATAGGGTCATAAAGCCCCATCCGTGATCGATTATTAATAGCAGCCCATAGCCGTTTAGCCAGTCGCAAAAGACGACTTTTCCTGGTGAAACAGCATGTACAGAAGTACCTTCTGGTGCTTTAAATAAGATTCCTTGATTTATTTTTTGGATGGTGCTTCGATCAGTATTTACGGGCTGTATTAATCTTTTTTTCATTTGTGTCAGAGGGTGTCGTGTTTGTAAGACGCTTTGTTGCGCGAGACTCGTTAATAAGCGGGATAAGTTGATCTGGTTGCGTTTGTAGGTGGCTAACGTGTGTTGTTTGTTCTGAATGTCTTGGCTTAGTGAGTGGATCAGAGTGGTATGGTAATTTTTGTCGTCACTTAGTTTTTGTTGATTGATTCGCCATAGCTCTTGGATAGTCTGTAATTCATGCCTATCGACGTCAAGCTTTTCTTTTTTGAGTGCCAATGTTTTTTGGGTTGCTTTAAGATTATCCATGAGTCGTTTATTGGATCGCACTAAGTATTGGTAATAAGTGAATAAGCGATCCATAGTTTGAGGATTATTTTGGTTGAATAACCAGGAAAGTTGTTGAGTGTTGCTGGATTTATAACGAGCACGAAGGTATTTTATGAGGGTTAATTGCATGGTGTGTATGGTTGCATTGAGAGTATCAATTTGTGGCTGTAACAGGTTGATTTCCGCTTCTTTCGCAGAGTAATCTTGTTGTATTTTTTTGAACTGACGCAGCCCTTCATTAATTTTTTTATCAGTCTTTACTAATTCCTGCTTTAATAAGGTTTGCTTATCTTGGACGTGATCCAAATGCTGTTGCAATAATCTGATTTTAGCTTCCAGTTGATTAAGGCTTGCTTTGGTTTTAACGATGGCATTGTTTTCGCCATACGTTACGTTGATTAACACTAGTAGTCCTAGGCATTGTAAAAAGCGAGGAATAGTCATGACGCCCTTAGCTGTAACTTTTAAATCCGAGATTTGCTCAGTGTAATCCAGTAGGTCGGTGTTTAAAAGTATTATGAGCAAAATACCTGATTTTGATTATCTTGGACTTTGGACAAAAAGACATGAAAAAAGCCTCATGTCTTTCTGTCCAAGATACTTGAGCTCCATTACTCTCAACCAGTTCATTAATTACACTATATGCAACTGTTTTCATAAAATAGATCGATTTCACCTGGCAATATATGTCTGTAAATTTCACAGATCTGAAATTATTTGGACGGAATTGCATGCGTTTTTTTGCATGCAGTTTTGTCCAAAGTCCAATTTTGTTCAAAGTCCAAATTATCTCAATTCACCCATAAAACACGTCCCGTCATGTCAGGTGGCGGTACTATGTCGAGTAATGCTAAGAGTGTGGGTGCTACATCGCTAAGACTAGCTAGGCCTAGTTTAAACTGCCGCTTTGGATCGCCAATATAGAGCAATGGAACAGGTTCGCAGGTGTGAGCCGTATGAGGTTGTTGGGTGTCTTCATCGAACATGCATTCCGCATTACCATGATCCGCCGTTATTAATAATTGGCCGTTTACCTTACGAATGGCTTGCCCTACGTCATGCAACGCTGTATCAAGGGCTTCAATAGCCTTAACCGTCGCTGCAAAATCACCGGAATGTCCAACCATGTCAGCGTTAGCATAATTACAAATAATGACATCATATTGTTCTTGTTCTATCGCAATAACTAACTGTTTCGTGAGTTGAATAGAACTCATTTCCGGTTGTAAATCATATGTTGCTATTTTGGGTGATGGGATAAGGACTCGGTCTTCTTGCAAAAATAAGCGCTCTGAGCCACCGTTGAGAAAAAAAGTAACGTGTGCGTATTTTTCAGTCTCAGCGATGCGTAATTGTTTTAGTCCATGTTCGGCGATGATTTCTCCCAATGTATTATGTAATGTCCTGGGAGGAAAGGCGCACTCTGTGCTCAATCGTTTGTCATATTGTGTCATACTGATAAAATGGACTAAATTGAGCTTAGTAGGTCGATTAAATTCTTTGAAATCAACATCAAGAAACGCGTGAGTGAGCTGCCTTGCGCGGTCGGCTCGAAAATTGAAAAAAAATACAGCGTCACCCTCTTGAATTGGTACGGACTTACCAATTTGCGTAGGGGGAATAAACTCGTCAAAAATACCTTGTTTATAAAACGCTGTTATGGCGGATTCGACCGTTGAGGCATGGTGGTTACTTGCGCCATTGACTAGTAAATCATATACGGCTTCGATGCGTGGCCAGCGTTGATCCCGATCCATAGCATAATAACGTCCAGATATCGTGCTGATTTTGGCTCCTGGGTATTGAGAGAGGTGATTTTGCAAGGTTGCTATGTTGCCTTGGGCACTTTGTGGTGGTGTATCACGACCGTCTAAAAATAGATGCAAATAAACCTGCGGTACGTGATGTTTTGCACAGAGATCGAGGAAGGCAAATAAATGATTTTGGTGGCTATGGACTCCGCCTTCGGATAGTAAGCCCATGATATGAATGGCATGGTTGCTTTGTTTTATATCGGTTATGGTTTTTAAAAAAACGGGATTTGTTGCAAAATGACCATTAGCTATGGTGTCATTAATAAATGTATAGTCTTGTAAAACAGTACGGCCAGCACCTATGTGCATATGACCCACCTCGGAGTTTCCCATTTGCCCATCGGGCAAGCCTACGGCCTCTCCAGATGCTTCTAATAATCGATGTGGACAGGTTTGCCACCAAGTATTCCATTGGGGAGTGTGGGCATTAGCAATGGCATTATGGGTGATATTATCTCGATATCCCCACCCATCAAGAACCATTAATACGACAGGACTTCTTTTTGACATAATTTCTCTTAATCTTTTGTTGCGCGTAGGGTAGACTATAGGCCATTTTTGTTGACGGAAGAAGTAGGTTGAATCAAAAAATACCTCAACATGTCGCGATCATTATGGATGGAAATGGGCGTTGGGCAGAAAATCGTGGCTTGGATCGTAGTGAAGGTCATCGTGCCGGTGTTCCTGTTGTTAAGACTATTGTGAAAGCATGCGTGGAAAAAAACATACAGACATTAAGCGTTTGGGCTTTTGGCCAAGATAATTGGTCGCGACCTGTGACTGAAGTCGATTTTCTCATGCAGTTGTTTATGCACTCGTTGGAACAAGAAGTTGATGAGTTGCATGAGCATGGTGTTTGTTTACGATTTACCGGAGATCGTAATCCGTTATCGCAGACATTGCAGCAATCCATGGCGTTGGCGGAATCATTAACCGCTAACAATCGTGCATTAGTTCTTAATGTGGTGATTAATTATGGTGGAAAATGGGATATAGTTGAGACGGCCAAAAAAATTGCTTATGATGTTGCAAACGGAGCGTTGGTGTTAGACGATATTAATGAGCAATTATTTTCCAGTCTATTGAATACCTATGATTTACCCGATCCGGACTTATTTATTCGTACCAGCGGCGAGCAGCGTTTGAGTAATTTTTTTCTATGGCAACTAGCCTACACAGAGTTGTACTTTTCTGAGTTGTGCTGGCCTGATTTCACGGTTCAAGAGTTTGAAAAAGCCTTGGACTGCTTCAGTGCGCGCGAGAGACGTTTTGGCAAAACCTCTCAACAATTAAAAGGATAATCATGTTTAGACAACGGTTTTTGACCGCACTTATCTTAGTTCCTTTAGTATTGCTCGCTATTTATTATGGCAATATTTGGATGTTAAGCACGGTGGTTTTGGTGTTGATGGTTACATTGGGTTGGGAGTGGCTGTCATTAATCCCAGTGAGCCACTTGATGTATCAATGTTTGTTTATGTTGAGTTTGTTGATTTTTCTAATACCGAGCATGTATTGGTTGCATGAGTATTTATTGATGAGCTTTGTTGTTTGGGGGCTTATTTTAGTCGCTGTGTTGACGTTTCCAAAGTCACAACGTTACTGGGGAAATCGTGTGGTAGTTGGCGGTGCTTGTTTATTCATTTTGCCAACATTTTTAAGTAGTTTAGATGCCTTATTGCAGTTTAAACAGGGTCGCGACTTGCTGGTTTATTTGCTTTTTCTGGTATGGGCGACGGACATTGGCGCTTATTTAGCTGGAAAACAGTGGGGGCGTCATAAACTTATCCCATCAGTGAGTCCTGGGAAGACGTGGGAAGGTGCCTCAGGTGGTTTTATCATGGCAATGTTGGTTGCTTTCGGAGCGTACTTTTATTTTCATCCGCATGACGCACTCACTTGGTTCGCCATCGCCTTATTTATTATTTTGATTTCAATGTTGGGCGACCTATTCATCAGTATGCTAAAACGTCGTTGTAAGTTAAAAGACACTGGACAGTTGTTGCCAGGACATGGCGGGGTGCTCGATCGTTTGGATAGCTTAATTGCGGCATTGCCGTTCTTTTGCTTTTTTTGTAAGGTTTTTTAAGCATGTTATTTACCGGATTCTATTTTGTCTTGGCATTATTAGTACTTATTCTTGTGCATGAATCCGGTCATTTCTTGGTCGCTCGTTGGTGCGGTGTTAAGGTTTTACGTTTTTCCTTTGGTTTTGGTAAGATTTTAGCGTCTTGGTACGATAAACGTGGGACTGAATATGCTTGGTCATTGTTTCCGCTGGGTGGTTACGTCAAGATGCTGGATGAAACGGAAGAAGACGTACCCGTTTCGGATCGTCACTTAGCGTTTAATAATCAAACGTTGCTGGTGCGAGTTGCTGTTGTGCTCGCTGGACCTTTATTTAATTTTTTATTGGCGTTTGTGTTGTTATGGTTGGTTTTGGTTATTGGTGTCAAATCGCTTGCACCGATAATTGATGATGTTCGTTCTGATAGTATCGTTGCTCGCGCAGGCCTGACTGCGAAACAGGAAGTAGTGGCCTTTAATGGAAAAAAAATCGAGAGTTGGCGTGATTTTCAATACGCATTATTACCGCTTATTGGATCGCGTGATCGAGTGCCGATGACAGTCAAATCGTTGCGTGACGGTCATCAAACAACACTTCAAATACCATTAACCAATTGGATATTGGATCCTAAAAAACCAGATGCCTTGGAAAGCCTAGGTATCGTGCCTTTTATACCCCGCATTCCGCCCGTTGTTGGTGAAATTTTGCCAGATTCACCGGCGGCATCTTCAGGAATAGAGCGACATGATGTGATTGTATCGGTTGAAAACCAGCCTGTTACGGATTGGTTGGCATTGGTGCATTACGTCAAAGCACATCCTGATGAGCAAATAACGCTGATGATTAATCGACAGGGTCAGCCGTTGCAGCGTATCGTCCACTCGGGTCGTGTTATTCAGGATGGGCGAGCAGAGGGCTTTTTAGGCTTAAGTTCCCAACCGTTGAATTTACCACCGAATTGGTTGCGTTTGCAGCGTAAGGGGCCGGTTCAAGCGTTATACATCGCACTTGAACAGACTGTGGAACTTACGAAAGACACGTTTGTTATGATTGGTCGAATGATAACCGGTCGATTGTCATTACAAAACATCAGTGGTCCTGTTGGCATAGCTCAAGGAGCTGGTGAGTCTGCTCGTGGTGGATTGGTGTATTACTTATCGTTTATTGCGTTATTGAGTATTAGTTTAGGTGTTCTGAACGTCTTGCCTATTCCTATGCTAGATGGTGGGCATTTGTTTTATTATCTCATTGAGAGCATCAGGCGGCATCCTCTTTCAAATGGTTTAAAAACGAAGAGCGCTTATATCGGGTTGGCCGTGATTGCTGCGTTAACTGTAATCGCACTGACCAATGATGTAACTAGGTTGGCTAACGCTGGATAATCAATTTTTCGTTTAGAGTTGACAGCGGTTATGACTTCCTATAAAACGGTTCCAATTGTTGCTTGACTCTGATTTGAAAGTTATACATCGCTCAAATCTGAAATTATTTAGACAAAATGCGGCTTTTTGCATGCTGTTTTGTTTAAAGTCCAAGGATATATAAATAATAATGAAAAATATTAGTAAACGCTTGGTATTAGTTGCTTGTTGCTCGTCAGTGCTACTTTGGTCGGCTCAAGTTGGGGCAGCAAGTGGATTTGTTGTTCGTGATATTAAAATTACAGGTCTGCAACGTGTTAGTACAGGTACTGTTTTAAACTATTTGCCTGTGCAAGTGGGTGAAGAAATTGGTCCTGAGTCGACACCACAAATTATTCGTGCTTTGTATGAGACCGGTTTTTTTCAATCGGTGGTCTTGGAGCGCCAAGGGAATACATTGATTGTGCAGGTTGTTGAGCGTGCTACAATTGGCTCCGTGACAGTTGTCGGTAATAAAGAAATTCCCAGTGATAAAATGAAAGATATTCTAAAGGAACTTGGCTTGGTGAAAGGTTTGGTCTTTCAGCGAGCATCCCTTGAGCGTCTTGAGAAAGAGCTGAAACAAGCCTACAATGCTCGTGGAAAATACAATGCACGAATCACTTCGAAAATCACGCCGTTAACGGAAAATCGAGTGGGCATTAGTGTAACAGTGTCTGAAGGGCGCGTTTCGCGAATTAAAGATATCAAAATTAGTGGTAACCATGATTTTTTATCGTCTGAATTATTACCCGAGTTAGCGTTGTCGTCTAGTAATCTATTTACTTATTTTACTAAAAAAGATCAATACTCCAAAGCGGCAATGGATGCTTCGTTGGAAGCACTGCGTTCTTTTTATCTTGATCATGGCTATTTAAAATTTAAAATTATTTCATCGCAAGTCCTGCTAGCACCTGATCGTAAAGATGTGTTTATCAATATTCATATTGAAGAGGGTCCGCAGTATCGTTTTTCTGGATTCGACTTGGTTGGTAAAATAATTCTGCCTAAGGAAAAACTAAGTGCATTAGTTGATGTGCATTCGGGTGATGTGTTTTCTCGTAAAAAAGTTACCGAAAGTATTGCAGCTATTGGCTTGGCATTAGGTGATATCGGATATGGTTTCCCTGTCGTGAATGCAGAACCTCGTATCGATGAGGAAAAGAAAACAGTATTTATTAGTTTTGTGATTGATCCGGGTCGTCATGTGTATGTTCGACGTATTAATTTTCATGGTAATACAAAAACTGCAGATTATGTGTTACGTAATGTAATTCGCCAAAATGAAGGTGCATTACTGTCTTTGCACAATATCAAAGAGTCTGAGCGTCAATTACGTTTAATGAGTTATTTGAAAGATATTAATGTGAAAACCACCCCAATTCCAGGTGCGAATAATCAAGTGGATTTGGATGTGGATATTGAAGAAGCGCCCTCTGCAGAAGCGAGTGCCTCGTTGGGTTATGGTACAACGGGGCCGCAATTTAACGCATCATTTAATCAATACAATTTCATGGGTACTGGTCGAACGATTGGATTTGGGTTTAATGCGAGTTATTGGGGACAAGATTATTCGTTTAACTACTACAACCCATTTTATACCAAGACCGGTATTGGTCGCGGAATGGATGTATACTTTCAAACGGTAGATCCACGTAATTTAGACGTGAGTGCGTACAGCTCGGATCGTTATGGTGGTGATATTAATTACAACGTTCGATTAGGTGAGGCCAGTAGTTTTCAAGCTGGTTATGGATATCAAGGGTTGCAAATTAAATCAGTTGGACGTGTACAACAGATCCAAAACTTTGTGAATCTTTATGGTCGTGACTTTAATCAAATTCGTTTGAACTCGGGGTGGAGTAGGAATAGCTACGATAAGATGCCTTATCCATCAAAAGGGGTTAATCAACAAGCAGCTCTATTATTTTCATTACCAGCGTCAACTCATTCGTTGAATTACTATAAAACGTCTTACCAAGCTCGGATGTATTATCCTCTGATACGCGGGTTTATTTTAACGATGTTAGGCAATGTTGGTTATGGTAATACTTATGATCGGCAAGGCTTGCCATTTTATGAAAACTATTTTGCGGGTGGTATCGCGCAACCTGGCCAAGTTCGTGGTTATGACAGTTACTCGCTAGGTCCCCAAGACAGCACGGGTCGCGCACTGGGTGCCAACTTATTATTGAACGGAAGTGCTGGTATTGTTTTGCCCTATCCGCTAAGTCGAGAAACAGTGCGAACAACGTTATTTATGGATGCGGGTAATGTATTTTCTGAGGGTATTCCTGCGCCGTTGACAGGAACACAAGCGGGTCCAATGCGTTATTCTGGCGGTCTATCTGTTGAATGGCGCTCGCCATTTGGTCCATTGGCATTCAGTGTGGCTGCTCCAATGAACTTACAACCACTTGATCAGGCACAGTACTTCCAGTTCTCGGTTTCATCTGGATTTTAGGATCAATGGGGTAGATGCATCTATCTATCTTGTCCAAAGTCCAATTTATCGCAACCTGCGGTGAATTGTGTTACGATTTAATCCCATTCTGGGGTATACTCAGTTTGGTATTGAGAGTGGTAGTTGGGTAGTAATTATAGACATACAGTTTTTCTTTTGGGAGTGGGAATAATGAAGCGACTAGGTGGCTTTTTAATAGCGTTAATGTTTGCAATGAGTGGTGTTAGTGCGTACGCAGATGGTACTAAAATAGGTGTCGTTGATTTGCAAAAAATCATGCAAACATCATCACAGATGAAAGTGATTCAAGAGAAGTTAGAAAAAGAGTTTAAACCACGTCGAGATAAATTAATTGCGATGGAAGATGGTTTGAAAAAGGATATGGAAACCTTTAAGCGTGATACAGCGGTTATGAGTCCAGGTCAACGTAAAGACTTAGAGAAGAAAATCGTTGGTGTTCAACAGCAATTTGAGCGTGATGGTCAACAGTATCAACAAGAGTTAAGTACAGCTCACAATGAAGCAATGGAAGAATTTTACAGCAAAATTCGTACTGCAATCGCGAAAGTAGCAGAAAGTGAAAAATACGATTTGGTTTTCCAAAAAGACGCTGCTCCATTTAGTGTGGAAAAACTGGATGTGACTGCGAAAGTTATGCAGGAAATTAAGTAGGGAACGTTGATAATTCATCTCCAGAAGCCCTACGTCCCGCGGCTTGTCCGCGGGAACCAGTTCGATCTTTATTAATACATCGGGTCCTTGCGTTGTTCAAGATCTCTGGATTCCGCGGACAAGCCGCGGGACGTAGGAATCTGAATTGTCCAGACCCTAAGTTTATATACTGCGCGCAGTATACGTTTAGTTTAGATCCACAAAATGCTTTGACCATGTGCTATTTTAGTGGACCTAATGTTTCGATGTGGTACTGTAACACAATGTCACGTATTAGATATTCCTCGTTACGCATGAGACGACGTCGAAGTGTAAAATGCACAAGGCCCATTTTTAGTGAGATATGACTTATGAGTGAATCGGTTGATATCAATAAAATCCTCCAGTTATTGCCGCATCGTTACCCATTTATACTCGTTGATCGAGTACTGGATTATAAAGAGTTCGATTATTTGACTGCGATAAAAAACGTGACCATTAATGAACCTTTTTTCGAGGGACATTTCCCTGGAAATCCTATTATGCCGGGTGTTCTGATGCTTGAGTCTTTAGCTCAAGCGAGCGCCATTTTGTCTAATTTATCGCGGACTCCGAAAGAAGGACATGAGTTTCTGTATTTTTTTGCGGGCATTGATAATGCAAAGTTCAAACAAATTGTGACGCCAGGTGATCAGTTGCGTTTGGAAGTTAAACTCGTAGGAAGAAAACGAGATTTTTGGCGTATGCATGGGAATGTTTACGTAGGTGATAAGCTTGCTTGCTCTGCAGATTTAATGAGTGCAGCGAAAGAAATACCAAAGGAAGATAACAAGTGATAAGTGAACATGCGATAATTCATCAATCGGCTAAGCTAGCTGAGGGAGTAACCGTTGGACCAGGTACTATCATTGGTGCTGATGTTGAGATTGGTGAAGGAACTTGGATAGGCCCACACGTTGTGATTCAGGGACCTACCGTTATTGGAAAAAATAACAAGATTTTTCAGTTTGCATCAGTTGGTGATGCACCACAAGATAAAACGTATCAAAATGAACCTACGCGCCTTGAAATTGGTGATAACAACGTGATCCGAGAATTTTGCATGATCAGCCGCGGTACCGTGAAAGGTGGTGGTCTGACGCGCATTGGTGATCATAACTTTTTTATGGCGTATTCTCATGTTGGTCATGATTGCATGGTTGGAAATCATATTGTTATGGTGAGTTATGCGGCACTATCCGGACATGTTGTTGTCAATGATTATGTGAACATTGGTGCTTATGCTGCTGTTCATCAGTTTTGTCATGTTGGAGCTTATGCTTTTATTGCCCGCGCTACGTATGTCACAAAAGATGTTTTACCTTATGTTATGATTGCTGGGCATACTACCAATGCTTGTGGTATTAATTCCGTTGGATTACGTCGGGGTGGTTTTTCATCGACAGCGATCGATTCATTACGACGGGCTTATAAAATTATTTTCCGAAGAGGGTTAACTGTTCAGCAAGCTGTTGCTGAATTGGAAGTGCTACAACAAGATTGTCCTGAAGTCATACCGATGATTGATGCATTGAATCAATCCACACGAGGCATAGTTCGATAATTTTTTCGTAACTACTCACTACATTCACCAAAAAGCCATATTTGGCGCATCTTGAACGATCTCGCTGCAAAGAAATGCTCACATACCTAGGTATGCTCCTTAGCAGCGAGATCGTTCAACCTGCACTCAAATCTGACTTTTTCCCTAAAGGATTCAATTGGAAGGTCGGGGCCGTGAGCCTCATCCGACTCGATCAGACTCCAGCTTCAAACAATGGGAGAAATCGGAGCTCAAAGGCAATTCTCTTAAGACATAACAATTTTTGCACTATTTTCATCCAATTCATCCGGATTTGATGCCCCACCAGTCTTGCGTGAAAATAAAGAGGATTCCTTTATGGACGCCATATCCGGTAGTGTTTTCAACTTATTTAGTTCGGCTTCAATATATGAAAGCTGAATCACATCGCTGTCTCTTGCCTGATTCAGTTTTGATTTACATTTAGCCTTTATTTCGTTAAATATCGTCTCAAAAATAGGCTTAACAACATCACGCTGTCTGATAATAATAAAATCGTCAGATAACATCGTATCCAACAACCACAATAATAGTTTCCCAACCCAAAAATGACCGATCTTTTTCTGTGCCTGCGTTCCATTCTTTTCAAAATTCATTAATAAAATATAGGCTTCCCAATACCTATGTTCTTGGAAATACCGATGACAGAGCTTAAACTGAATCCTATTTTTATGGTCAGAAAAACAATGCTGCAATAATTCAGCAGATATCTCCATCGGACGAGGCATGCTCCAAACTGTTTGCTCAACGATCATTGTCTCTGAATCTGCTCGTTTTCTTATTTGCTCTTCAAGTGAGTTGATTCGTTGGCGTAGTTCAATCATATCATCCTGAATAGTGGGCGATATTTCCCAAAGGATCCCAGCGCATTTTTCAGCATTTTGATTGGAAAAAGCGTCGTTCATTTTTGCATGGCATTCCACCGCAAAGGCATGCCATTGATATAAAACACGGCTTATGTTCGAATCATCCGTCACAGCCAATGTCTCTAAGTATTGCGCAGTGGCATAATTATAATGTAATTTTGTCAAAGCACCCAAGCATCCTTTTTCATCAACTATTTCACAACTAAAGGCATATCGCGCTTCTTTGAGTTTTTGGTTTTTAAGCACATCACCTGCATAAAACAAACAAATAATATTTTTTATGTGCGTTAGAGCAGTATGCGCTTTCGCATTGCGTATACAAGCATCTTGATGTGTCATACTCTGACTTTGTGCATTAAACCGCCCCACAATAAAATCGTTACTTTGATTAAAACGCGAATGCTGTTTTTCGCTTTCTTGCTCCATGACAAGGTTGCCCACGCGATCACAGTTGCTTCCAAGAGCACGAAGTCTATTAAGCAACGATAAGCATTGTTCCGCCTGTTTGATTTTAGGATCATCGGGTTGTTGAGTGTGTTTCATGACCGATTGATAGTGTTTATTGGCCTCATCGAAGTAACCTTTTTTATTCTCAATCATATACAATTGATGATACAAAGTTGCTAACTCAAGATGAATAGCTCCTTCTTGTTCAGGGTATTGACTCATCCCACAAACCAAAAGAAGTGTATATATCTTAATAGATTGTTCAATAAAAGCCGTCAGATGAGCACCTGCTACTTCGCTAATTCCTAGAGCCTCATTTGCTTTCATAGCTTTCAATTCTACTATTCCCTGTTTAAAAAATGCTTGAGCTAATGTTCGATACACTAAATGCATATAAGGCAAACTATATTCATCAATGGATAGTGGTTGTATTTTCTCCAAATAAGTAATTAAACCATCGTAATGAGTGAGCGTATCATGCTGTAAATCGATATCTTTTATCTCTAACCACAAGGCAGGAAAACACAACTTGTCATGTTCAGCGGCAAGGCGTTTCGCTTCCTCAAATTGCTCGCAAGCAAGAACTCGATAATTTATCGTCTCCTGTGATAGACGTTCATGAAGTGCGAGATAAATATGACCTCTTTCGCACAAAATAGTTTGTTGCTGATGATATGCGATCGTTTCATATTGAGTTGGTACTATTCGTAGTGTAGACAACTCATTAAGCTTTTCAAGTGCAACCACATAATCGTCTTGTAATCTGAAAACAATCAACAGACATAATTTTGCTTCAAAAAGAGTAATTTTAAATAAATCACTCGCTCGTTTCAGTTGCTCTACATGTTGAATCCATGTTTCCAACACTTGTTGTGCAATGTTATATTCTTTACGCACTAAATGATCGCTCATTTTTCTTTTACAACGCAGCCATCCGGGAGCACCTGGCAATAGTTGTTGTGACGAATATTGTTTCGTTAAAGTTGCCCATATTGTTTGTTGTTCTTCTTTTGTAGCTTTCAACGATTTGGATACAACCGATTTACTCGAGAGGATGTCCGCTGATTTATGAGGCACTGATGGAATTTGATCAGAGGATGGATCGATGTCTTGATCCGAAGTAAACGTGCTTTCCTTCTGCTCCGTATCACGCTTTGGTGATAATTTACTAAGTTTAATCCGAACCAACTGATTAATTAATACGCTTGTGTAATCCGACTCAGCCAGAATTTGATCGCAATTTAATCGAATGATATCTTCAGATAATCGAGCGTCATCTAACAATAAGAATCGATAGACGTCCTGTCTATAATTTGAGGAGAACCGTAGAAATGTAATGTATTCATAACGAAGGTGATCGTCTGTAGATATAGAGTCAGCAGAAGCATTAAGATGTTTTATCTTAATTTTATAATACAACTCAAATGCACGTAACAGATGAAATTTATCCTGAGTATGGGCACAGACATCCGTAAGCCGATCCCAATTCATACCATCTATGGGTTCCATCAGAACATCTGCATCGGCGTAATGGACTAGTAGCGCACAATAGTCCGATTGAGGAATAAGCCTGTTTAGCTCCTTACTCAAAAAAATGATCGCATCGTGATACAGAAGATTCAACTCATCCAGATTTGACGAACAAATCGCCAAACGATGATGCAGTCGTCTGGATATTTCTTGTGGCGAAAGAGTATCGTATTCAAATACAACCGATCCTACAAATATACTTGGCGCTATCGGGTAATGCTCTTGAAATAATGAGAACAAGTCAGAGGCACTCAGCTGCTTATATTTATTGCTCTTATCTCGAGCACGATTCTTCTCCGCCTGGGTCACGCTAGAGCATGCTAAAATATCCTGACATGCTAAAAACTGCCTGAAATGCAACGATTTCTCTTGCATAGAACGTACGTTATCCGAAAATTGTGCCTTAAGCTCGATTGAAGCATCGGAACGTTGATAATACTCATTATATAGTCTCAATAATTGAGCAGCACCTTGTAACGCTTTCGAGTTCTTGATTACAGGGGCTTTACTTGCTTTCAAATGTTCTATGTGTGCAAGCTGGATCCTAACTGCTAATGCAAAACCTTCAATGACTTCATGAGATAAAGAATACTCTCCTGATTTGGGGTATTGTTTCATGAGCTGATGAACATAAGTCCACATGGCCTGATATAAATCAGAAAACTCTTGATGAGCACCAGCAGAATGCGGATGATTCGATTCTAAACCAATCAAATGCTCTATTAATTGATGAAAATCAATGCGGATTGATTGTTTGTGATCGACCGAAAGAGAGGGTGAGGAAGCTCCAAAAAACGTTTGTGTGCCTTGAGTGGACGACATTTTTCTATCAGGGACATCAGATTCAGATTCATCCAATAAGTCTAACAAATGCTCCTGATTATGAGTGCTTTCTGTGTCATTATATTGATCATGAACGCGTAAAAACTGGGTTAAAGCCTTGCGCTCATCATCAGGCCTATTGCCCCGTATTCTCAATAATTGACGATACATAGTCATCGAACGTTGAAAAATACTATGCAAATTGTCGTTACCCTTAAGCTTTTCTTGACATAACTCACTGATTTCAAGGCAGAGTTTGATCTCACTCATGATATTATTTTCGGATTTTATTTGACAAAAAATATCGTAAGTATTATTGAATAAACGCCGAACGTTCACTTTCGGATTGTCACGTAATTCATTGAGTATTGAAGACAAATGATCAAGAGGCCCTTTAAGCTCACTCGGTCCTATGATCCTCAACTGCTCTTCTGAATCTAGAAAGGTTATATCCGTTTGGGTTTCAACCGTTATGCCATGTTTATCCATTACGCCCTGCATCTGTTTCACCTCAGTGTGTGTCAATAAATTAGGCATTGTATCGTTAATTGTGGAAAAAGCAATTGCAAAAATAATGAGCGGGATACGACTATTTTAGAGTCATATTGGTATATTTCATTGTAACTCCCCAGGTTGTGGATACGTATAGTATTGGACTTTGGACAAAACCGCATGCAAAAAGACGCATGCAGTTCAGCAATTCTGGGTGAACGATAAGGCCCTCTGTTCTAGGGCTATGTAGCGTTTTAATAAAATTATTTTTCGCAAAATATCACTGAATTCGTAGGGTGAGCAAAGGAGCTTGCGACGTGCCCACCAGCAGTGGTACAACG
>JAUYQG010000166.1 GCA_030695645.1 Legionellaceae bacterium | reverse complement strand
ACCATTAGGAAGTATATGGAAAACGTTCTGCTCCAAACTAAGAGGACACGTGCAATACTACGGCGTGAGCTTCAATAGCAAGGCGGTGGGTAATTTTCTAAGAGAGGCCGAGAAAATCCTGTTTAAGTGGCTAAACCGGCGTAGTCAGCGCAAATCGTTTGACTGGGCGAAGTTTCACCTATTCAAAAAGAAGCACCCACTACCAGAAGTCAAAGTTCGACATAAGCTGTTTTGAAGGTAATATAAGTACGGGAATGGAAGCATCCTGAGCCCATTGCCTTAATAGGGCACGATGGGTTCTAACCGGGAGGGAGGACAGCGAGAGCTGTTCCCTCTACCGAATCGCAGTATATCATGCTAATCTTAGTTGAATACACCCATTGCACGCACTTAAAAGATGCTGGTGGCATACATGCTGCACTTAAAAACGTATCTTGCAATTATGAATCTACCTGAGGAATATAATCATGAAACCAACTATAAACATTCAAAAAATACGGCGTTATACTTTTAGCGCCGTAATCCTAGTCGGTATCATCTCGGCACCTATTGCCTGCGTGGCGCGCGAAACGATGGGACTGGGCCACACTCCTGCCATCGCCTGCGATCCCCCGGAGCTCTGCATACAACGTAGCGGCAGCCCGACCGACTCTAATGCTCAGACGGACAGCCGGGCCGGCAGTAGGACAACGATGCCCTCGCACCACGTTAGACCGCAGTAATCATTATGAGAGGGATACTAAGCCCTCATTCGCCCTATCGCTATATACATTTGGACTTTGGACAGAAAGACATGAAAAGGGCCTCATGTCTTTCTGTTCAAGAAATTTGAGATCTGTTATTCTAAATTAGATTACTAATTATCCTGAATGTATATTCTCTTACAAATAAAGCCGGTTGTGTCAAGTATTTTAAGCCGCCGATAAATATCACAGATCTAAAATTATTTGGACAGAACTGCATGCGTCTTTTTGCATGCGGTTTTGTCCAAAGTCCAAATACATAAAATTATGCATTTTGGATTTTTGTGAACTATAGTAAATAGAGTGAGGTTAAAAAAACGGAGTCTATTGCTATGGGAAATACAAAACAAGAAACTACGAAAATTATTAGTGATGCATGCCAATGTGTCAGCATTGTTGAGCGTGCCTTTAATCAAGCCTCTTCACCCAAGCATCAGCACATGTTGGAATTGATTCAAAAAACCTTTGAGATTCTTAAAGATGAGAACCATAAATATGGTTTTGCCTATAAAATAGAGCAATATCGTCGTTTGATAGACAAATTGGGTGACAGTATAAAATTTGACAAGCTGTTTGACGATCTAAATGATCGAATAACAAAAGTCACCAACCTGGGTATTTCTGGCGTTGTCGAGTCACATTATTCTATGTTTGGAATAAGAAAGAAAGAAGCTCCATTTTTTCTGATGAAAAATGGTTCTACCGAGTCTATTCTCGAGATTGGTAATGAAGTAGATCAGCAATCAGGTTTGGGCAACGATGATGTTGTTATCGGTTCGTTAAGTGGTATACAACGCCAATAACTTATCTTGTGCGGAATAATCGCCACTTCGATTCGGTTTGTATGTGCCATCGCTCTGCATTTCCCAAGTATTGGTATTGTCTTTTAAATAATTTTTGAAGATTTCCTCTTTAATGCGTTTACGACATATTTCGTTGAGAATAGGGAACATGACTTCGATGCGGGCATACAAATTACGCTCCATGAGATCGGCGCTTGAGCAATAATAGTGCTCTTCCTCGTCATGATGAAAATAATAGATTCGATGATGTTCTAAAAAACGCCCGACAAGTGATATCACCCGAATATTATCGGATACGCCTGATATCCCAGGCTTGAGACAACAGGCACCGCGAATAAATAGCGTGATTGCAGCGCCTTGTTGAGAAGCCTTGTATAGGGCCTGGATGATTGTTTGATCCGTTAATCCATTTGCTTTGAGCATAATCTTGGATTCTTTACCGTTTTCAGCTGCCTGCCCGCATTGGTCAATGAGCTGTAATAGACGTTTTTGTAACGTGAATGGAGAATGGTATAATTCTTTTAATTTTACTGCTTTTCCTAAGCCCGTTAATTGTTGAAAAATAGATTGCGTATCGGCGGTGATTGCAGGGTGAGCGGTTAATAAACCAAAATCGGTGTAACGCTTTGATGTTTCTTCATGATAATTGCCGGTACCTAAATGAACGTAAGGTTTTAATTTGCCATGCACACGGCGTACTACGAGGGTCATTTTGGCATGTGTTTTAAAACCGACGATCCCATACAGCACCAACACACCGGCCTCGTGCAATCGATTAGCCAATCGAAGGTTTGATTCCTCATCAAATCGTGCTCGTAATTCGATGATAGCCGTAACCTCTTTACCGGATAGAGATGCCTCTACCAGAGCTTGCACCATGACGGAGTTAGCATGCGTGCGATATAGCGTTTGTTTAATGGCCAGGACCTGTGAGTCGGCCGCGGCTTGTCGAACAAAATCGATGACCGTGTCATAACTTTGATAGGGATGATGCAATAAAATATCTTGCTCATCGAGTATATTGAATAATTGATCCTTATATTTAGTGAATGAGGGAAATTGGGGGGTGAAGGCAGGATAATCCAAATCAGGTCGTTTGATCTGTTTGATCGTACTTAAGTACCGTTGTAAGTTGACTGGTCCGTCGCAATAATACACATCGTCGTGGCGTAAGTGATATTTATGTAAAAGAAAATCAACAATGACTTCAGGACAACCCTTATCGATTTCTAAACGCACAACATTGCCGTAATGGCGTGATGATAATTCACGTTGGATTGCAACGGCTAAATCGTCTACACCCTCATCGTGTAAAAATAAATCACTGTTTCGAGTTAATCGAAATGAATAGCAACCATTGATTTCCATACCGGGAAAAAAATAATGAATGTGTGTTTTAATTATGGATGATAAGTAAACAAAATCATCACCGTCACCGCATAACTCTGACGGCAAATGAATCATTCGCGGTAATGTTCGTGGCGCATGTATCACGGCATAATTAATATTTCGATCAAAGGCATCTTTTCCGTCTAAGGCCACAATGAAATTAAGACTTTTATTAAAAAGTCGTGGAAAAGGGTGGGCGAGATCGAGGGCAATGGGGCTAACAATGGGGAGTACTTCGTTTTTGAAATAATGTTTAGTCCATAATTGGATATCATCATTCCATTCAGTAGTATTGTAAAAATGGATTTTTTCTTTTCGTAACGCGGGTAGTAATTTATCATTAAAGATAGAATATAAATGATCAATAAGACAATGTATTCTCTTAGTCAGTTGGTTGAAAATATCTTCAGCGCTCAGACCGTCAATACCTAATTTTTTGGGAGCTACAGCGATTCGCTCTTTTAAGCCAGCAACACGAATTTCGAAAAATTCATCTAAATTACTGCTGCAAATGCACAGATAGCGCATGCGCTCAAGCAAGGGAACTCGTTCATCGTCAGCGAGTTGCAATACACGCTCGTTAAATGCGAGAGCGGTAAATTCGCGATTAATGTAGTAATGCGGATCATCTAGGGAGTCCATTCAGAAAGCTCAAGCCTGCGACGAAAACATACATCCATTCTACTCTAAGATATCGAATGTTAGCTATCGGTTTTTGGGTAATAAAAACTTCGAACTAAGGGGTCTACGGAGTGAGTGGTTACAAGGCTTGTTGTAAAAAACTAACGTAATCACTGGCCTTGCGATGAGGTATTAATTGAGGGGTGATTGATTCGACCAATGTGCGTGATGATGATTCGATGCAAACACTAAAATAGATGGTCTTATCGAATGACAGTCTGGCTAGTTCAAGTTGAGTGGTCGGTGTGGTTTGGAGTTGATAACTGAGAGCTTCTTTTTCAACTAGGACACGGCGACTTTGATTGTCAATTTGAGAGAGTATGTTTTTAACGGTTAACTGATCTGTTCCAATTAATCGCATATCCTCTTTTTGCTCGTGGAGATTGATTTTTTTTCCATAAGCAAATTTCGTGGGAGTTCTGATCATCAGAGGCTTATAATATAAGCAGTTTCGACGAAGTTTCAGGTTGTAAGGCAGCTGGGGTAATAAGAAATATTCGTCAGTTTTGTGTTTAATTTGGTAATGAGACAAATCTAAAAAAGCTTGATTGAGTCCGTTCAAGACTACTATCTCATGTTCTTGCCAAAAAAAACGAGATTCCCATGTTAATTCAGTTGCGTTGTCCAGTGTTGTTTTTTCGGACTCAGTCGTTGTTTCGCTATCTTTAACCTGCTCAGACAAACCAAGCGTACAATCACTGGTTAAAGATAGCGAAGCGATGGTCGAGGCCATGTCGTCTATCTCTAATGGTTTTTCACTATTTATTTCGAAGTTCCAGACTAGACGTTTATTCATATTATGATCCATTTGCTGCTGGGGAGTTACAATATTTTTATAGTTTCATGTGTATGTCATTAAATCAATAACGCGATCGGCCATTTTAATGGTTTCCTTACGATGTGCCACTATGATTTGCGTAATGTTTAATGATTTCAGTGCTTGATTGATGTATTTTTCATTGTCATCGTCCAAATGGCTGGTTGCTTCGTCTAAAAACAATATGTTGGGGCGTTTATACAGCGCTCGCGCCAATAGTAGGCGTTGTTTTTGTCCTCCGGATAATGCAGAGCCCATATCACTGATGAGTGTTTCATAACCCATGGGTAGAGTCATAATCATATCGTGAATACGTGCTAACTTGGCGACATGGTATGCGTGATCCCAATCGATTTGCTCCTCAAAAAAAGTAATATTGTCTATAATTGATCCGGTTAATAGTGAATCATGTTGCATCACAGCTGCGGTAATGGTGCGATAATTATTTAAACCGAAAACATGTAAAGGAGTATTATCTACGTAAATGTCACCCGAGCTGGGTGGGAGTAGTCCCATCATGACTTTTAATAACGTTGATTTCCCACAGCCAGAGGCACCAATAATAGCTACTTTTTCACCTGGATGGATGTTAATGGTTATTTTATTGAGGATCTTGCTGTCATTCGGGTTGTATTGGAATGAAATATCTTGGAGAGACAACGAGCCTTTAGATTGTTTTGTATGATCTATCTCGGTGTGGGTTCGTTCGGATTCATGAAATAGAATATCGCTGAGTCGATTTAATTGAACGGAAATGAGCTGATAATCAAAGATATTTCGAATAAAAGATGAGGCTTTATTTACCAACATCAAACGATAGGCAAGAAATGAAATAAGCATCCCGATTGAAAATTGTTTTGTTAACACCAGTTGCGCTCCTACGCAAATGACAATAATTAGCTCGATATTAAATATAAAATGATTGGCCACACGGTATCTAATTTGTTGCTTTGATATTTGAATATCTGAGTTTAATGCATCGACATATCCATTTCGCCACATACTGAAGCGTCCATTTTCTTTGAGAAATAGTTTAATGGGGGTGATGGCACGCAATGTTTCAAGGAACGTAGTTGCCACTTTGGCATGTAAATATACCGATGAAGCGGTTTGATTTTTCAGAGATTGATACGATACGTATCGTATCGTGACATACAATAAGAGAGTGACTATCACGATCGACGATAATATTCGGCTGTAAACCAGCATGACTAAGAGATTGACGATAAACATGAGTCCATCCAATAACGTATTGATGAAATCAGTGCTGATTTTAGTTTGAATCTGTTCAATGGATTGAAATTTGGATTGCAGATCTCCTTGATGACGTGTTTCAAAAAATGATGTTGGTAATGTTAACAAATGTTTGAACACATTAGAACTAAAGGATTCTGTACAATGGGTAGTAGTATAGAGCACTAAGTGTTCGCGTGTATATTCGGCAAGGGTGTGCACGAACACAAATAGAGTAAACCCTGAGGCGATCGTGTATAGGTTACCTAAATTGCTTGAAGTAATGACGTTATCAGTGACGTATTGAATAAATAAGGGATTGAGTAATGTTAATAATTCTATCGATAATGATAATAAAATCAATAAACTAAATAAATGAGTAAACCGAGGTACAGTTTTGATGATGTCATACAAACTTAGTTTATTTTGAGAACGAATCAGTTGAAAATCATCGGCTTTTTCAACTTCTAATACAATCCCTGTGAATGATTGACTAAATTCGTCAAAGCTACATGAGCGAATACCGATAGCGGGGTCATGTAGAATAATTTTGTTTTTTTTGATTTGTTTTAATATGACAAAGTGGTTCATGTTCCAATGTAAGATGGCCGGCGTTTTAATGAAACGTACTTCATGTATTGGAACACGCAATGCTCTTGTTTTAAACCCCAATTGCACTAAAAGATTGTTAATATGGCGTAAGTTCACACCATGGGTGGATGGTTTGCTGATTTTTCGTAGGCCATATAAATCCAGTGTATGTCCAAAAAATTGACTGATCATGGCCACGCACGCATGACCGCACTCAGCTATTTCATCTTGTAAAATCATGGGAAGTATTTGTGTACGACTGAAGCGTAATGTAGAGGATTGAGTTTTCATGCCAAATGTTCTCCACAATAGCGATAAATAGGATCCAATATCCATTGCCAAATTTTTTTTCGTGCGCCTTGAATGATGGCGGAGCATGTCATGCCCTGTTGAAGAGAGCGCGCGCGCCCGTAAAGAGAGATGGTTTGTTTATCCAAACTTGCCGTAATTTTATAATAAGGTTCGCCAATACGTATGGGTTTGGATTCTTCGGCATCGGTTAAAATGGTTTGACTGATGCTTTGAATCGTTCCTGTGGCAGCACCAAAATGTTGATAAGGATACGCATCGTAGTGAATGACGATAGGATCATGTTTATTGATAAATCCTGATTTAGAAACAGGAACGTATAATTCTGCAATTAAATGACCGTTGTCAGGAAAAATATTAAGCAAGGGTTTATTCGGATTAACGTGTTGTCCGGTTTGATACAGCATATTCGCTATTATGCCATTAATGGGAGCACGGATGACGTAGTTTTGAGATTGTTTGTATTTGATCAACTCCATGGTGATTTGATGTTGGTTATTTTCAAGAGTACTCATTTCATCGTAGGTTTTTTCATACACCTGGAGAGGGATGTATTTTTTATCCAGCAAAGGTTTTAAGGCATTGAGGTGTGTTTTTTTTTCTGAAATATCGTTTTGTATGGTTGTCTGTCTTGCTAGCAGTTGCTCAAACTCAGCTTGCTTGTGATGTTTGGCTAAGTTGTCATATTTTGTGTTAATGACGCATAATGGTTCTCCTTGTTTTACATGTTTGCCTTGCACTGCCTGGCACCGCGTAATGATGCCTGATTGGGTTGGGTATACATGGGCAATGCCTTTGTTCGAGTTTAAATAGCCAGTTACTGAATAGTTATCGGAAAATTCTGCCACCAGCATAAATGCAATAATGCCGATCACGAATAAACTTAATCCTGCGGTTACAATCGAATAAGGTAATGGTGTGCTGACACACACAGAACCATAGTATTTGTTTTTTACGTTATTAATGGCTTCTTGCCTAAATAAGTTTTGTTTGTCCATTCTTCCCATCCTTGTATATTGGTTGGACCAAAGTCTTGGCCACTAATTTTTTTTAAAATGCTGTAAGCGATGTCGTGATTATTGGGTTGTTTTAATTGCAATAGAGTGAGTAAACGTTGCCGACCGTTCAACGTAATCTGTTGCTTACCTGATTCTGAATCAGCAGCCGTCAATAGAACGATGAGTGCTTTATTTCGGTCAGTTACGAAAGGTGAGTCCAGTAGCTTTAAAAAAGGTAACGTGTTGATATCAGTTAGGTTAGCTTTGGATATTGTTTCGCCAATAACACGCAGTACATTATTACGAACCCCATCGTCCGGGTCAGTTACATGCGATGATAGGAGTGCAACAATGTCATGTGGATCAGCAAAGTGACCGATTAGAAAAGCAGCTGCTGCACGTCGTTCTGGATTTTGGTCGTGATTTAACGCATGAATAATGTCCTTTTTTTTCTGTGAGACACCTACGTTAAACAGTGTTAGATAGGGCTTTAGTGTAGGGTGAGTAAAGGGCACTATGCAGTGATATACTGGGCAGGTGCGATCTGTCAAATCAAGTTGATTCGTTATGAGTAATTGTATGGCCTTGTTTTGATAGGTGATCATGTCGTCGATGACATCATGTTGCTTGGATTCTACTGGATGAGGGGATTTATTCGGAATCAACCGTAACCGCTCAGGTCTATTTTTTGGAATGATTTCAATGGTTGTATAGATGGTTTGTTTACCAGGGTAATTTACGGTTTGTAAATCGACGAAGGAAAAATGTCCGTTTTCTTTTATGTCTTGAATGAGTTTGTTTTTTTGTTCTAACAGGTGTTGAAATCGTTTGGGATGATGAATGCCAACAGTTGAGTTCATGAACTCGACCATTAACTGCATTTCAACGGTACGTACACGGCTTGCGTAGCGTTGTTTTATAGAATGTGCCGTTTCATGATTTACACCATAAACATCTACAATATCTGTGAGTTTCGAAAAGGGTTTATTGGCCCACAAAGGGCCGAAGATAAGCGTTGTGATTAGTATGATGATGATTTTCATAGTGAGTCAAAGTCCTTTTTCAAGTGTATTTAATTGGACATGACGCTGCATGTTTTCGTGATAAATAGGTAAGATTTCATTTCGATATTGTTCGATCGTATGATCAGCTTGATGACCATTCCAGATGAATCTTGGTGATTTATTTAACATAAAGTGAATGAATATATCGAGCATTTTAAAGTCAGGGTTGTATTCCTCGATCCACAAAAATTGCCCTTGTTCATTAACTTCTAGAAATACATACTCATCCTCAGGTGTGACAATGAAATCAAACGATCCAAACACAATTCCAATTTCACGCATAAATGCGCGAATTTTGCATTCAATATCGATTGGTAAGGTATATTGTTCGATCAGCAAGACTCCACTACGGATGGCCCGCCAGTCTACCATGCCATCTGCGTGAGACTGGGAGTTAAGTTTGGCAGCAACAATATAATCCCCGAAACAAGTGATTCGAAGTTCGTATTTTTTTTTGACTTCTTTTTGAAAAATGCCTGGTAATTGCTGTAAAGACTGATTATCAGGCAAATCAATGTGTTTTACTCGAGATGTATAAGCAACTTTTACTTGATTCGATTCAAACCAAAAATTAGAACACAATGGTTTGTAAATAACGCCAGTATCGTCGTGGTTTGTTAGAAATTGATGGATTTCCTTGGGATCATTTGAGCATAATGTGGTGGGAATAGTCATGCCACATTCGCTGGCAATTTTTAATTGCAATAATTTAAAATTAGCGCGGTTGGCCGCTTCTTTGGTGTTGATCCACCAGGCATCAGGCGCTAAATTACTGGTAAATGATTCATAAAATAACGTGTTTTCACGAATAACAAATTTATAATCATTGGGGTGTGTCATATTTTTAGGTAGATAAGGTTTGCGCGCTCGCCGCCACCATACCACATCATAATCGTCATCTACGATGGAATCAAACTCATCCGTGCTTTGCCATTGATATCGTTCGATATCAATAAACACCGAATTCTTTTGTCGTGTTGGTTGATCAGCTGTAAAAATAAGAGTTACTTGATGGCCTATTTTTTCTAAAGCAAGTTTGACTAAAATAGCATGAGTGTCATCTGGCTCAGTTGGAATTAAAAACTTCATGTTTACTCCGTATTCCATTAATGGGGTGACGCAATTCTCAACTTTTCTGGTGGGCACGTTTTGCCCACCAAAAAAATAACGTGTTTAACTATGCGTATCGGGCAATGTATCAGGTAGTAAAGGGGCTCCCGTCACTCTTATGGTTGGAATGATAATGGGACCTTTTCCGCCAGATATATCGTCAAACTCATCCGGTTCTACTATAGTTGCTAAGGTGAATGCTAAAACGCGTTGATTTTCCATCGTTGTCTCCTTATCGGTTAATTTACATGTCAGCTGATACGTCATAATATACATCGGGACCTTGAGCGCTATTCCCGGATGCGTGAAGAGTTTGTCGACTGGATATTTGTGCATTTCCACCAGAGACATTGTCTAAGTCGTTATCATTGATTGTTGTTGCTAACCGATAGGCTAAAACGCGGGGTTTTCCATTTTCCATAAATAACTCCTGTATGTGATGTCTTAACGTAATCAAATCCCTTTGAAGTTAAGAGCTGGTTGGTTTGTTGCTTTCGTCCTGAATAGTTCTATCTTAATCTCAGTTAGTTCTCGTTGTCAACGAAAATAGAACTATTTTTTGTAACTGCTCGGAGGATGCTGTTGACGCTCGGAGAACGGTCAGATTTGAGTGCAGGTTGAACGAAAACGGTTTCGAAAAAGCGCAGCATACATGGGCTTGGCCTGTCCCGGCGAAGGCCGGGATGAGCATTTTTCGAAAT
>JAUYQG010000153.1 GCA_030695645.1 Legionellaceae bacterium | reverse complement strand
ATCAACGCAGTATGCATGCTCACACGAGCGATATTATCGTTAATCTGACTTTAAGAATAGCAAAATTGTGCGAAAGAATAGTTTATAAAGAGGCTGAAACACGCTACAGCATTGGCCTTATCTATTTACCCAGAATTGCTGCTCACTCCGTAGCAAGGAACGGCCATATTTGGCGCATCTTGAACGAAAACGGTTTCGAAAAATGCTCATCCCGGCCTTCGCCGGGACAGGCCAAGCCCATGTATGCTCCGCTTTTTCGAAACCGTTTTCGTTCAACCTGCACTCAAATCTGACCGTTCTCCGAGCGTCAACAGCACCCTCCGAGCAGTTACGATTTGAATACTTTTCGCGAATCGGGTTCATGGTTATCACCTTCCTCCTCAGTCGGTCCATTTGTTTCGTCTGGCTTTTTCGTATCAACAATTGATGAAGAACTATGGTGGTTATTGTTTCTGTTCTTTGCCTGGGGAGATTTGTTGGAATTTGGAACATTATACCAATTTTTCGAGTTAAGAAAGCTGTTGTCGATAATTACTGGATTATCTTTTGAGCTGCGGACGTCGATTTCTACGGGATCCTTGTTCAATGCCTTAATCTTCACAGTGTCTTGCAGGATTTCGGAGGCTATACTGTCGTTACGTTGTTTGATGTTGTCGAGCTCAACTAAGCGTTTATTGTAGACAGTTCCTACTTGATAAACAGATATCCCAATGGCGAGAGCTGTCAATAGCAACAATGCGAGTGCGGGAATGCCTATAGGCGGAAAAAGAAATGCTGCAAGGGCAATAAGGCTTAATGCGAAGGCAACAACATACGTAGCATACATGGTTGTGCTCATTTCTTCTTCAACTTTTGATGTAGAAAGCAGATGAAACGCCTTAACCGTATCTACACCATACGTTTGTTCTAGTGTGCTGCGTTCGTCTGGTGTTAGCGGTTGCCTGCCTAATGGCTTTTCATCACTCCAACCCAAATAGTCCCGAGATTTACGAGAAAAGTTGACAACATCAAAGGTGGTGGAAATGATTATGAAAATCAAAACGGCAATTCCGACAGGAGTATACACGGCACCCACGATCAAGGGTAAAATAAGAAATAAAAAGTTTAATCCACCCCATCTTTCATTAAACCAAAATCGAATTAAACCGGGTGTTGTCTGTAGATAGTTACGTCGTATCTTGGAAAGTGTTTGGACATAAGCAGAGGAATTGTTTATATGAGTCGCTTGTTCAGCGTTTGCAATGGGTCGTAATTGGTTCAGTAAAGCATCCATTCTCTTCCGGTGAGCGTCATAGGTTTCCTTATGGTTTGCATACAACATACCAAGTAATATCCGTTGAACCGCTTGATCAAACTCTGCTGAGGGAAACGATTGTTTTAACTCACGTTGAATCAGTAAAACAAGCTGAAGCTCACTCGGGTTGTCTTTTGAACTATTGTTAATTTCTTGATTTAAGCTCGTCATCTTGCTCACCCCAACGTTTCACCAAGCCACTTTCTAAACCAAATAAATCCAATACTCTTCCGATGCTATCATTGACTAAGTCTAGCACATTTTGAGGCTTGTGATAAAAAGCTGGCATAGGGGGGCAAATAATGCCGCCCATTTGAGTGACACTGACCATGTTTTGAAGATGACCCAGATGCAAGGGGGATTCGCGAGGCATTAACACCAATCGTCGCCGCTCCTTTAAGACCACATCGGCCGCTCGCGTGAGCAAATTTCCTGCAATGCCGTGTGCCATTTCGCCTAAGCTTTTCATCGAGCAGGGTGCTACAATCATGCCCATGGTTTGATAGGAGCCACTTGCTATTGGGGCTGTGATGTCTGTATAAGAATAATAAACATCCGCCAAGGCTTTGAGCTCTGCGGCATTTAGGTCCGTTTCATATGAGCGAGTCAGTTGAGCTGCTTTTGTAACGACGAGGTGAGTTTCTATGGATAGCGTTTTCAGGACTTCGAGAAGACGAATACCATAAATAATGCCAGAGGAACCGCTGATGCCAATGATGATACGTGGTTTATTCATTTTCTTTTTCTAGAATTGTACCGTAAAGGGAATCAAATGCGGTATAATTTTAGCCTTTTGTTAGTGAGTTCTATATTATGACAACAATACGTAAAATGCTAGTTACCAGTGCATTGCCTTATGCTAATGGACATTTGCATTTAGGCCATTTGGTTGAACATATTCAAACGGACATTTGGGTGCGAACGCATAAAATGTTGGGTCATCAGTGTCTTAGTGTGTGCGGTGACGATGCGCATGGCACACCTATTATGCTGAAAGCAGAGCAATTGGGAATAACGCCCGAGGCATTGACGGCGGATATGCAGCAAAGTCATGAGCAGGATTTTGCTCAGTTTGGAATTCATTACGATTGTTACCATACCACACACTCGGATGAAAACCGGGCACTTGCCACCGATATTTATAATCAATTGTATGCCAGAGGGGACATTGTTAAGCGCACAATATCGCAAGCGTATGACCCTGTGAAACATATTTTTCTGCCTGATCGCTATGTGAAGGGCACGTGTCCTCAATGTAAGGCAGTGGATCAATACGGTGACAGTTGCGAGTCGTGTGGAGCAACGTATGCCCCAACGGATCTTATCGATCCTGTGTCGGCCATTTCGGGTGCTACACCGATTGAAAAAGAGTCTGAGCATTATTTCTTTGACTTATTGCGTTATGAAGAATTGCTGAAAAATTGGACGCGCAGCGGTTGTTTACAAGTTGAAGTTGCTAACAAATTAGATGAATGGTTTACAGCAGGTTTAAAACCTTGGGATATTTCGCGTGATTCACCCTATTTTGGTTTTTTGATTCCAGGCACAACGGATAAATATTTTTATGTGTGGTTAGATGCTCCTATCGGTTACATGGCTAGCTTTAAAAAATATTGCGACCAATCTGGTGTATCATTTGCTGACTATTGGAACAGTGATTCCACCGCTGAGTTGTATCATTTTGTGGGCAAAGACATCGTTTATTTTCATGCGTTGTTTTGGCCCGCGATGCTGGCGGGTAGTGGATATCGTTTGCCTACCGCTATTTTCACCCATGGATTTCTAACGGTGAATGGGCAAAAGATGTCGAAATCGCGCGGTACATTTATTGAGGCCAGAAAATATTTGATGCACTTAAATCCTGAATATTTGCGATACTACTTTGCAGCCAAGCTGAATGGTCGTACGGAGGATTTGGATTTAAACTTCTTGGACTTTACGAATCGGATCAATGCGGATTTGGTTGGAAAAGTTGTGAATATTGCCAGTCGATGTGCGGGATTTATTAATAAACGCTTTGATAGTCAATTGTCGAGTTCTTTGGTGGAACCTGCACTGTATGAGTCGTTGCTCGGTTCGCGCGAGATGATCATTGATGCGTTTTTGCAGCGAGATTATGCGCGTGCTATTCGACAAATTATGGATTGTGCTGATCGAGTGAATCAGTATATCGACGCGGCGAAGCCGTGGGTTTTGGCGAAAGATGACGCCACTTTACCGCAAGTTCAAGCGATTTGCACCATGGGTTTGAATTTATTTCGATTGTTAATGACTTATTTGAAGCCAGTACTGCCTGAGATGGCTGTGAATTCAGAATTGTTTTTAAATTGCCCAGCATTAACCTGGAGCAGTGTCGATCAACCGTTGTTAGATCACACCATCAACTCGTTTGTACCCTTGATGACGCGTGTTGATCCAGAAAAAATTGATGAATTGTTAGCGAATAATGAGGTCAGCTAAGATGGTTTCTGCGAAGGGGATCGATGCTTTGTTGCCGCAAACTCAGTGTGGCGAGTGCGGGTATCCTGGATGCATGCCCTATGCACAAGCTTTGGCTGTTGGGGCGGCACCTATCGATCGTTGCCCCCCCGGCGGTGCGCGAACGGTACGTGCGTTGGGCGATTTGCTGAACGTTGATCCTGAGCCGTATTTGGATGCCGCACAACGTAATACTCGGTTGCCCGCTTTGGCTATCATTCGCGAAAGTGAGTGCATCGGATGCACCAAATGCATTCAAGCTTGTCCAGTGGATGCGATCATTGGAACCGCCAAGCTAATGCATACTATCTTAGATCAGGAGTGTACGGGATGTGGGTTATGCGTTGAGCCTTGCCCAGTGGATTGCATCGATATGGTTACTTTACCTGCCTTGGGTGAGGCCAAGTTTTATTATGATCCCGATCTGGCGCGAGCTCGCTTTCATGCGAAACAAGTGCGGCTGATACAGCATGAACAAGCAAGTCAGCAGCGGTATCGTGAAAAGCGCAAATTGGCTGTTAACGTGCGTGACCAACAAGATGATGTGCGTGCCAAACAAGATTATATTATGCAGGCCATGAATCGAGTCAAGGTCAAAAAAAAACATGAATAAAGTAACTTGCCGGCGTATTTTCGAGCGGTTTCGTGCACAAAACCCTCATCCAACGACCGAGTTGCAGTACCATTCGGCATTTGAACTCTTAATCGCAGTGATTTTATCCGCTCAGGCGACCGATGTGAGTGTAAATAAAGCAACGGCTAAGTTGTACCCCGTTGCTAATACACCCGAAGCCATTCTTGCTATGGGTGAAGCGCAATTGAAAGAGCGTATTAAAACCATAGGGTTATACAACTGCAAAGCAGCAAACATCATCAAAACCTGCCGAATTCTAGTTGAGCAACATCAGAGTCAAGTTCCTGCAACGCGGGACGCTTTGGAGAAACTTCCAGGTGTTGGGCGAAAAACCGCCAATGTTGTGTTAAACACGGCTTTTGGTCAGCCTACTATGGCAGTAGACACCCATATTTTTCGCGTTGCTAATCGGACTGGAATAGCTCCTGGCAAAACCCCATTAGCTGTCGAATTGAAATTATTAAAACAGATCGATAATGAATTTTTGCACGATGCGCATCATTGGTTGATTCTACATGGTCGTTATGTTTGTGTGGCACGTAAACCACATTGTGGTGAGTGCATCATTCGTGACTTGTGTGACTATCGAGATGTTTTGGCCCGTTCCTAAACCCACGACGCTTTATTTCTTTATCGGTCTTTTCCATCCAGGAATTGTTTTTTGAATCGATGTTGTTAGCGTTAATTCTCCCGAGGGGGCATTTCTACGAATAGTACTGCCTGCACCAATCGTTGCATTTTTTCCAATGGTGATAGGCGCGACCAGTTGGGTGTCTGAGCCAATATGAACTCCGTCCTCAATAATTGTGCGATGTTTATTGGCACCATCGTAATTACATGTGATAGTACCTGCGCCGATGTTAACTTCCGTACCAATCGTTGCGTCGCCTAAATAACTCAGATGATTTGCTTTGCTCCCTTCCCCAAACACCGTGTTTTTCACTTCTACAAAGTTTCCAATGTGACAATCGGTTGCTAATTGTGTCCCGGGTCTGATGCGGGCAAAGGGGCCAATACGACAATTGTCGCCTACAACGCAGTCTTCGAGAACGCTATTCGCAAATATTTTGCAATTGGCACCTACGGTGACGTTAGTTAACATGCAATTAGGTTCGACGCTGCTGTTATCACCCAGCGTGACTGTGCCAGAAAAGACATTATTGACATCAATGAATACATCACGGCCACAGTGCAATTCACCTCGGATATCAACACGAGAGGCATCTGCTAGAGTTACCCCTGCCAGAAAAAGTTGATTGGCAAGACGATGTTGGTATGCGCGTTCGACCAATTGTAATTGTTCGCGGTCATTGACGCCTTGAACGTCCATGTGATCATACGCCTCTATTGATAGGATAGGTAAATTTTCCCGGACAGCCATGGAAATGATCTCAGTTAAATAATATTCTTTTTGTGCGTTGTTGTTGCTCAATTTTGGTAGCCAGCGATTCAAATCTGACGCTTTTGCACAGCAGGTTCCAGTATATATTTCACGAATTTGTCGTTGTTGATCGTTGGCGTCCTTTTCTTCAACAATAGCATAAATCCGCTTGTTTGCATTACGCTCCACACGCCCTAACCCGAAGGGATTAGTCAAGGTAGCCAACAACAAACCCAGTGAATGAGTAGGCATGCATTGCTCGATGAGCGGTTTTATAGTCAACGTTTGAATGAGCGGAGTGTCGGCTGATAAAATTAAAATAGTGGCATCGTTTGGTATATGCGGCAAAGCTTGCCGTACAGCGTGTCCTGTTCCCAACTGTTCCCTTTGTTCTACCCAGTTGATGGGCAATGTTGCAAACGCCTGTCGGATGCGCTCACTCTCATGACCAATAATGACATGAATACCAGCAGGGTTGAGAGAGCGGGCCGTTTTAACAACATGCGCAAACATCGGCTGCCCACCTACCGTATGCAAAATTTTGGGGGTGCGAGAGTGCATGCGTTTACCCATGCCGGCAGCTAATATAATGATATGTAACGACATGTTTTTTAAGTATTCCAATAACTCATAAAGTGCTTGAAGGATAGCATCGATTTGAATTTAAAAAAATACGTAACTGTTCAAATAAAACGAACACGTCATCCCATCGTTAAAAAGTCAAAAAATACAAGGGTCTGTTGACAATTCATCTCCAGAAGCCCTACGTCCCGCGGCTTGTCCAAAGTCCAAGTTATAAAAATACTTATGAATTGTTATTGCGAATGTGAGTTGATTACTTTATAATCCCGCCCACGAAAAGGTGAGTATATTTATAGTGAATCCTCGATATGGCGCGCACGGCGTACGACGCCTGGCGCTGATCCAACTTAGCATGACAGCAGTGTTTGCACTGGTTTCCTACTTGTTTACAGGTTGCATGGGTGCGCAGTCGGCAATACTAGCTGGGGTCACCTATATCTTGCCTAATTTGTGTTATGCAAAGAAACTATTTCAATATCAGGGAGCGAGAGCTGCAAAGCAGATACTCAATGGATTTTATAAGGGCGAAGCGTTGAAAATCGGTTTGTCGATTGTTTTGTTTACACTGGTATTTGCCGTTTTTAATATTAATCCCTTGATTTTTTTTGGTGTGTACGTAGGTATGCAGATGCTAATCTGGTTTACACCGTTACTATTTACTTAGACGAGAACGTGACTGACATGATATCCAATACAGATTATATCAAGCATCACTTGACGTATTTGACATACAATGTAAAAACCATGCAATTCGGGGCAGATGGTGGCTTTTGGACACTAAATCTTGATACGTTGTTTTTCTCGATTGCTCTAGGCGTTTTTGTGCTTGGGCTCTTGTATACGGGCGCGAGACGCGTATCTACTGGAGTGCCGGGTAAACTTCAGAACTTTGCTGAAATGATGTTGATGTTTGCTGATAATCAGGTGAAGGATTGCTTTCATGGCAAAAATGCTGTCATTGGCCCGCTAGCCTTGACAATATTTATGTGGGTATTTTTAATGAATTTCATGGATATTTTGCCCGTGGATATACTGCCAGCCATTGCAAAAGTGAGTGGGCTTCACTACTTGAAAGTAGTACCAACGAACGATTTGAACTTAACACTGGGAATGGCGTTGTCCGTCTTTTTCCTAATTATCTTTTATAGTTTGAAAGTGAAAGGTATAAAAGGCTTTGTTAAAGAAATGACTCTACAGCCGTTTAATCATCCACTATTCATTCCCTTTAATTTGCTCTTAGAGACGATTGGATTAATTGCAAAGCCAATTTCACTCGCTTTACGACTGTTTGGAAACCTTTATGCCGGGGAGTTGATCTTTATTCTAATCGCATTGTTTACTTTACAAGGCAGCATGGCTTCTGTGACCAGTACAGCCGCTTTAGGTGTGGCTCAGTTTTTGTTATCATTAGCCTGGTCAATTTTTCATATATTGGTTATTACATTACAAGCATTTATTTTCATGGTATTAACGATTGTCTACTTGAGCCGCGCTCATGAAGACCACTGATTTTTTTAAACATTGTCCATTAAGGGGAAAGATATGCAAGCAGCAAACTTAACAGATTTAATCGCACACGTTCAAGGTATGACCGTGATTGCAGTGGCATTGCTCATTGGTTTAGGCGCTTTGGGCACGGCAATTGGCTTCGGTTTATTAGGTGGAAAATTTCTTGAGGGCGCCGCCCGCCAACCTGAAATGGTTCCCATGTTACAGGTTAAAATGTTTATTGTTGCAGGTCTATTGGATGCGGTGACGATGATTGGTGTTGGTATTGCGTTATTCTTTACCTTCGCCAACCCGTTTGTTACAGCCATAACAAGCGCATAATTTCGGATACTTTGCATCCAATTGTTAGAGGAGATATTGCTTTGGGAATCAATTTGACACTGGTTATACAAATGTTGGTATTTGCTACATTCGTGTGGTTTACCATGAAATTTGTTTGGCCTCCTTTGCAGAAGGCTTTAGAAGAGCGTCAGAATAAAATTGCTGATGGTTTAGCTGCAGCGGAACGCGGACGTCGTGAGCTCGAGTTGACACAACATCGCATTACTGACGAGATGAAGCACGCTAAGATTTTAGCCTCAGAAATTATTGAAAAAGCGAATTTTCGTGCCGTTCAGTTAGTTGAAGAGGCTAAAGAAGATGCTCGACAACAAGCTGATCATGTGGCGAAAGTTGCTAATGAACATATTTTGCTGGAAGTTAATCGCGCAAAAGATTCCCTGCGGAAAGATGTCGGTCGTTTGGCTGTTGCAGGTGCTGAAAAAATTCTGATGCGTGAAATTGATGAACAACGAAATAGTGTGTTGATCGATAACCTGATTGAAGAGATTTAATATGTCAGATTACAGCACGGTTGCAAGACCTTATGCGAAAGCGATTTTTGAGTTTGCTTTAGAGCACAAAAAAATGGCTAAATGGTCAGAGATTCTGAATTGCTTGGCAGAAGTTGTATCTAATCCTTTGGCTGCAAACTTTATCCGTAACCCATCGAGCACGCCGGAACAGCACAGTGAACTGTTATTCTCTGTTGCTGAACAATTGCAGCAGCCGACAGAGCAAGAGTATGTTAAAAACGTACTGAAATTGCTTGCTCTGAATAAACGGTTGCTTGTATTGCCCAGTATATGTTCCCAATATGATGCATTACGTGCTGAACATGAAAAGACATTGACCGTTGATGTCATCAGCTTTGCTCCATTAACAAATGAACAAGAAGAGCGCCTAGTCACGCGCTTGAGTCATCGTTTGCAACGGAGTGTTACATTAAATGTGAGTATCGATAAATCACTTCGTGGTGGAGCTATTATCCGAGCGGGTCATTTAGTCTTTGATGCTTCAGTAGAAACTCAAATAAAGAAACTTGGCGCCAATTTGGCTGCTTAATGCTTAGGGATGTTGAAATTGGTATATGATTCATTTCCACATTCCTTACTAAGAGGATAGATTCCATGTCAGAACAAGTCGCTTTAAATCCATCTGAAATTAGCGAATTACTCAAAAATAGAATTGAAAAATTTAAGGTCTCATCAGAGGCTCGCGATGAAGGTAAAATTGCGAGTATTAAAGATGGTATTGCACGTATGCATGGCTTAGATGAAGTAATGCAAGGTGAAATGGTTGAGTTTCCTGGTAATGTCTTTGGTTTGGCGCTCAATCTGGAACGAGATTCCGTAGGTGTCGTAATCCTAGGTGATGCCAGCACATTGTGCGAAGGCATGAAAGGAAAATGCACGGGTCGAATTCTTGAAGTGCCTGTAGGTTATGGTTTATTGGGTCGCGTAGTTGATGCTTTGGGAAATCCAATTGATGGCAAAGGGCCAATTGAAGCTGATCGATTATCACCTATCGAAAAAGTAGCTCCTGGCGTTATTGCACGTAAGTCAGTTGATGAGCCTGTGCAAACTGGTTTAAAAGCGATTGATGCCATGGTACCAATCGGTCGTGGACAGCGCGAGCTAATTATTGGTGATCGACAAACAGGTAAAACAGCGATTGCTATAGATGCTATTATTAACCAAAAAGGTACTGGCGTTAAATGCGTGTACGTAGCAATTGGTCAGAAAGCATCCTCGGTAGCGGCACTTGTACGTAAATTAGAGGAACATGATGCTCTTGAGCATACGATTGTTGTGGTTGCAGGTGCTGCAGATTCTGCGGCACTTCAATTTATTTCTCCCTACTCAGGTTGTACTATGGGTGAGTTCTTCATGGAACGGGGTGAAAATGCACTGATTGTGTACGATGATTTAACCAAACAAGCTTGGGCATATCGACAAATCTCATTATTATTACGTCGTCCACCGGGTCGTGAGGCGTATCCTGGTGATATTTTCTATTTGCATTCACGATTACTGGAACGCGCTGCTCGAATCAATGCAGACGAAGTGTCACGATTAACACATGGTGAAGTTCAGGGTAAGACCGGATCATTAACCGCATTGCCGATCATTGAAACGCAAGCGGGTGACGTGTCAGCGTTCGTACCAACCAACGTTATTTCCATTACAGACGGTCAGATTTTCCTTGATGTGAATTTATTTAACTCTGGGGTTCGACCAGCAATCAACTCAGGTTTGTCCGTATCTCGTGTAGGCGGTGCGGCACAAACTAAGATCATGAAGAAGTTGGGCGGTGGTACACGCTTGGCTCTTGCTCAGTTCCGAGAACTAGAGGCGTTTTCGCAATTTGCCTCGGATTTGGATGATGCAACGCGTAAACAGCTTGAGCGTGGTCAACGAATTACTGAACTCATGAAACAAAAACAATATTCACCGTTATCTGTTGCTGAGATGGGTTTAACTCTGTATGCCGTTGAAAAAGGTTACTTAGATGACGTGCCCGTAACGGAAGTATCCGCTTTTGAAGCGGCGTTACAAAGTTACATGCACAGCATGCATGCACCATTAATGCATAATATCAATCAAGCGGGTGCTTATGATGATGCGATTGAATCGCAATTAAAAGCCGCCGTAGAGGAATTCAAACAGACTGGTAGCTGGTAGAGGCGATTATGGCTGGAGCTAAAGAGATCCGTTTAACGATCCAAAGTACTCAGAAAACAAGAAAAATCACGCATGCGATGGAAATGGTTGCAGCGAGCAAAATGCGTAAAACGCAAGAAAGAATGCGTGCCTCGAAACCCTATGCAACTAAAATTTATGAGGTGGTTAAGCATATTGCTCGTGCTGCATCTGAGTATCGTCATCCCTTTATGACCGTACGAGAAATCAAGCGTATTGGAGTTATTGTTATTACGTCGGATCGAGGCCTATGTGGTGGCTTGAACACCAATTTGTTGCGTGAGACGGTACGGACCATGCGCGAATGGCATGGTGCAGGAAAAGAAGTTGATGTATGCGTTATCGGTCGCAAGGGGCAGGCGTTTTTCAAACGAGTGGGTGGAAAAGTACTGGCTTCTATTGATCACTTGGGTGATACACCTGGGATTCGTGATTTGCTGGGTGCTGTGAAGGTTATGCTTGACGCCTTTTATCAAGGTGACATTGATGCATTGCATATTGTTTACAATGAGTTTGTAAACACCATGACGCAAAAACCAGTCGTTAAGCAATTGCTACCTCTACCGACCGCAGAAGAAGATGGTAAAAAACTCGGGCATCATTGGGATTATATTTATGAGCCTGATGCGAAAGAGTTACTTGATACGTTGTTAGAACGTTATATTGAATTGCAAGTTTACCAAGGTGTTGTTGAAAATATCGCCTGTGAACAAGCAGCTAAGATGATAGCGATGAAAAATGCAACGGATAATGCGGGTGATTTAATAAAACAATTTCAATTGGCTTATAACAAAGCCCGACAAGCTGCTATTACACAAGAATTAGCGGAAATTGTCGGTGGTACAGCCGCTTTAGAAGAGGGTAAATAATGAGCTTAGGTACTGTTGTTCAAGTAATTGGTCCGGTAGTCGACGTGGAATTTCCCCGTGGTAATGTACCGAAAATTAATGATGCGTTGAAGTTAGTAAAAGGCGACTTGGTTTTTGAGGTTCAACAGCAATTAGGTGACGGCGTGGTACGCACGATTGCCATGGGAACAACAGACGGTTTGCGCCGAGGTGTCCAAGCTAATAATACTGGACAGCCAATTCAAGTACCGGTTGGTACGAAAACACTAGGCCGTATCATGGACGTTCTTGGTCACCCTATTGATGACGCGGGTCCCATTGGTGCCGAAGAGCATTGGTCAATTCATCGTAAGCCACCTAGTTACGAAGAGCAAGCAAATAGCCAGGAACTGTTAGAAACTGGGATTAAAGTTATTGATTTACTATGCCCATTTGCAAAAGGCGGTAAAGTTGGTTTGTTTGGTGGTGCTGGTGTAGGAAAAACTGTCAATATGATGGAGTTGATCCGTAATATCGCAATCGAACACAGTGGCTATTCCGTATTCGCGGGGGTCGGTGAGCGAACTCGTGAAGGTAATGACTTCTATCATGAAATGAAGGACTCAAATGTATTAGACAAAGTATCATTAGTATACGGACAAATGAACGAGCCACCAGGTAACCGTTTGCGCGTCGCATTGACTGGTTTGACCATGGCTGAAAAATTCCGTGATGAAGGGCGTGACGTATTATTGTTTATTGATAATATCTACCGTTACACCTTGGCGGGAGTTGAAGTATCAGCCTTGCTGGGGCGTATGCCATCTGCGGTAGGGTATCAACCAACTTTGGCAGAAGAAATGGGTATGTTGCAAGAACGCATTACATCAACTAAGACAGGTTCCATTACCTCTATTCAGGCTGTTTACGTACCTGCGGATGACTTAACTGATCCGTCACCTGCAACGACTTTTGCGCATTTGGATGCTACAGTAGTATTGTCTCGACAAATTGCAGAATTAGGTATCTATCCTGCTGTAGATCCTCTGGATTCTACCTCTAGACAATTAGACCCATTGATCGTTGGTCAGGAGCATTACGATACAGCACGTCGCGTACAACAAACGTTGCAACGTTATAAAGAACTTAAAGATATTATTGCAATTTTGGGTATGGATGAGTTATCAGAAGATGATCGCCGTGTTGTTTCGAGAGCTCGTAAAATTCAACGCTTTTTGTCTCAACCGTTTTTTGTTGCAGAAGTATTCACAGGGTCACCTGGAAAATACGTTTCTCTAAAAGATACGATTAAAGGTTTCAAGGCAATTCTTGCTGGTGAATATGATGATTTACCTGAGCAAGCGTTTTATATGGTTGGCAGCATAGAGGAAGCGGTTGCCAAAGCGAAGACTTTATGAGGCAGTCTGAAGAGATGGCTATAACAACACATTTAGATATCGTTAGTGCTGAACGAGAGATTTTTTCAGGCATTGTTGAAATGATTGTCGCTACTGGTGAATTGGGCGAAATTGGTATCGCGCCCGGTCATGCTCCATTATTGACGATCTTGAAACCTGGAGAGATTCGAATTACCCTTCCAGGGGGAGCTGAAGAGCTATTCTACGTTTCTGGAGGCATGCTTGAAGTTCAGCCTTACTATGTTACTGTGCTGGCTGATGCTGTGCAACGTGCTGATCATATTGATGAGGCCGCAGCGATTGCAGCAAAAGTTCGCGCTGAAGAAGCCATTGCGAATAAAAATACGGATATGAATTATTCTATGGCTACAACCGAGTTGGCACAAGCAGTTGCACAAATTCGTGTGTTGCAAAAGCTAAGAAAAACTCTGAAAACCTAAGCGTAACTGCTCGGAGGATGCTGTTGACGCTCGGAGAACGGTCAGATTTGAGTGCAGGTTGAACGAAAACGGTTTCGAAAAAGCGCAGCATACATGGGCTTGGCCTGTCCCGGCGAAGGCCGGGATGAGCATTTTTCGAAATCGTTTTCGTTCAAGATGCGCCAAA
>JAUYQG010000138.1 GCA_030695645.1 Legionellaceae bacterium | reverse complement strand
GACGACGCCAACAAGCGATCATCTCTGTAAAAAATATTTGACACCGTTTTCACCAATGCAAAGAAAAGGTAACTCCCCAGGTTGTGGATAAGTTTAGTGTTTTCACTGAACACGAAGCAAGCACATCATCCTGAGCGCAGTCTTTTTGCGCGAAGGATCTCCTGAATTTTGCACAATCTGAGATCCTTCGCGCAAAAAGACGCGCTCAGGATGACGTACCTGGGGAGTTACAAGAAAAGTCGAAAAATAGGTTTGTAGATCGAAGCATAGCTTGCGTAGAAAATTCATACTTGATGATTTTAACGTCACTGATAGAATGTTTGATTGCAGACAAATCAAACAATTAACAAACCATTATTTGTATTTTTTTACACAACTTCATTTCTCCTGGACTTGGGTTTTGATAGAACTGGTTTAATTAAATCCTCCAAATATTGTTCTGAAACCTTCCGCCAACTAAAGTGCTCGGCAGTTATCCCTGCTTGTTTTGAGATTTCTTCAAGTTGATTGTTATCCATATGGCGTAGGGAAACCATCAAAGACACAAGTTCCTGGTAAGTGGAATACAAAAAGCCGTTAATGCCATGCGTGATGACGTCGGAGGCTATTCCAACTGAGCGAGATATGATAATTCGTTTCATTACCAATGGTTCAGCAATACAATGCCCAAACGTCTCCACATTGGATGCGACGAGCGTTATTTGACACAGTTGGTAAATTTCCATCATGGAAGGCCTGTCAACTTGACCTGGAAAAAACACTTGACGAGTGATTCCTTTTTTTTCTGCCAGAACTTTACATTTTGATAACAACTCACCCTCTCCGGGTAAAATTAATATCGAATTGCTGTCTGATGTTTGGTTGATATACTCGGCAAATGCCTTAATGAGCAATATCTGATTTTTCCCTGGTCTAAATTGCCCTGGGAAGCAAAAAGCGAGCCGTTTTGAAAAATCTGGAAGTTTGCTGTTTCGGAAAAAAGTCTCATCTTCACCCAAAGGAATCGATCGCATTTTATAGCTTAGTAAGTTAAATTTTTTTCGAACATAAGTTGATGGCGCATTGATTTTGTCAGCAAACACGAATAGAAGAACGCTAATAAAAAATCGAGCAACAAAAGATTTTATAAAGTGATTGTTCCTGAAGCCATGGATTGTGTAAATAATTTTGTAATTTTTCTTTGCAAATAGTCTCGCAAGTCCAGCCACAAGCAATTGCCAATTCGTATTGACTGACACAATGTCTGCCATCGTATTATCGGCGGCAATAGTAAATTCCCTAATTAATCTCTTTAGATCATGATGCTCATCAAACCCGACGATGCGTACAACAGGTATATTTGTAGCTTCCAATTCCGAAAAACAACCAGCAAATTGCTCCATCTCGCCTGAAAGTACACTAATATCCAGATCTGGTAACGCATTATAAGCGAGCGCTAGTTGTGTTTCTTGATTGGTTAGTCCTAGCCGATGCGATGAAGCAACATGCAGCAACTTTATTGAATCAGTATTTTTCATATTTACCCCAATGTAACCGGTAACTTTTGCAATCCTTATACCTATCTATAGTTTCTTTTGTAATTGCAACATAAAGCTCGAGAAACCTCAGGTTTGGGGCTACGATCTAAGCCCAATATTCCTGAACAGACGTTTTTTTACGTAAGCAATATGAGTCGCTACTTAAAAAGTTTCTAGCACACGGCTCACAACATCACTTAATGTCTCAAGCACGGTATCTTCCCCAAAAATAGTCATCAAATGCCCAGATCCATATTTTTCTTGTAGCTCACCTCTCTGCCACGCCTCCAAGAGGCTTTCAAGTGCATCAGTCACAGCATCTACCGATTGATTATCAACAACCATACCACCGCCATGTTGTGTAATCAGATCATTTAACACACCCTTTCTCGGAGAAAGAGCCAATATTGGCTTACCCGTTTGTACGATATCGGAAACCTTTGACGGTAAATAAATCCCCTCGTCACATTGGGCCTCAATAATTAATAAAACTGACGCTTCGCGCATGGCAACCTGGCTTTGATGGTAATTTTTATTGCTATTTACTGTGACTAATGAGGCAACTTCATATTGATGAGCCTTATCCGATACTTCCAACTGATTGTGGACAATGAAATTAAAGAAGATTTTTTTACCAATCTTAGCACTTAATCTGCTCAATCCTTGAAATAAAATATCAACAGGCCTAAGTGCTAAACTCCCTGAATAACCGATAATAAACTTTTCAGTATTAATGGGAGTATTAACCTGAAAATTACTCAATGCAATATGCGGCAAAACAGAGCTTTTATGATGAGTATCTGGCATATATAAACGATAATATTGACGTAATCGTTCAGATGGAAATGTGTGGCCATGTGCACATCTCGAAACAAGATTTAGATAAGTATTTCGAACGATCCCTAGCTTGGTGTCCGGACCATGTCCATAAGGGGGTGGGGCTTTATCGCCTGGCATAGGATCGCTCCAATTGGCTACCCATGGTATTTTCGCTTTTCTTTGGACTACCAATGCGGGTAAGTGACCAAAGAATGGTGTTGCCCGAGACAGAATTATGTCATATTTATTGACTCTTAAAAGCTTACGTCCTAAGAATATTGCTTTCAGAATCCATTGTATTGAATCCAGTTTCAACCCAAAAACTTGACATCGCGTGGAGGTCGGGAAATGAATCGATTGCCTAATGGTAGACCATGAGTCGACCTCATCCCTTGGATACCACTCTGTTGCCCCTTGAAAAGCGATGACGTCAATTATCCAACCCTTCTTTAAGATTGCATAAATAAATTTAGAAGCCGTTATTGACTCAGCACATACAGGAGGAAAACTATAGGGTGCAAACATCAATATCCTTCGCTGGCTGGATTTCGTTGGATCATTCAGAGTTTTCGTGGTTTTAAAAATGGTTGGCATGACCTTGTAATCCTTGGTATAAATTAGCTCTAGAGCCACGTCCTTTGCGTAAAGCACCATAGGCGAACCCTAATATACTGTACTGTAAGTTTCCAAAAAATGGGCTATAAACCATCACATTATCAGTCCACATCACCAGCATAAATGGCAAAAACATTGAAATTCCAGCGCAAAACAGAAATTTGGTGTCAACCTGATTGGACTTTTTTGAGGCAGAATAACCATGTTTAAGCATCATGACATTAGACAATAGAAATATGGCGACACCCAATAAACCAAGATCATAGTAAGTTAACAACCAATCATTGTGCGGGTATGCCAATCCAGTTAAGTAACGTGCAGCCGTTTCGGCTCCTCCGATGCCATGTCCCATCCAGTGTTTAGTCTGAGCCTCTGAAAAAAGAACTTCCCACAAACTAGAACGACCCGTTGTCGCAAAATCTTGTGTAGTAAAAATATCGGTCAGATCACCATACCCCGAATAAAACATTTTATGCTGAATCTGAGGTAAATAAAAAATCCACACCCCCAACATACTTATCGTTGCGATGGCTAATAATCTTTTTATCCATGATATGGGTGCGAAAGCCGTTGGGAATACGAGTAACATCACCGCTAATACGGTACGTGTAATTGCCAGTAAAGGAAGGAGTGCCAACATGAGACTCGTGACTAAATCTTTGGACTGTTTAAAAAAAAGAAATCGATTCGCAAATACGATGGCCAGTAATAAGGCTGACATTACTTGGGGAGCCAGGCCTGTTGGTGTGTTTGCAAGTATTTGTTCAAAAGAAAGCCCTATTGACCCTGCCATAAGGATGTATGACATGATTCTTAATAAAGAAATAAACCGATTAATCACATGAGCACTAGGACGATAGGTTGAACTAGCCATACCTACTAGAATAGGAGTCAATACCTGAAACGTTCTTTGCAAAGGACTCACAGCTGGATCAAGGGTGGTTTTATCATCCAATGCCAAATGGAAACCAAGTAATAGTATCCAAGGCAGCCATATCACAGTTGGAAAAGATACCATGGGCAGCCGCTTGGACAGAATAATAGCTGACAAGATACATGGGATCACCCAACAGAGTCCAGACACATTAAACCCAAGAACATTACCCTGTATCAGTGATGCAGCCAATGTAAAAAAAATAACGGATTTGATCAATAGGGGTAGTTTTGTGTAGGAGCTCTGAACATGAGATTGCATTGATGTATTAAAAAGGTAAGCCATTATATAGAATCCGTTAAATACCGATGGTACATATTCAGCATGGTTTGTTCAAAGGTTCGTAATGAAAAAAGCGACTGAACTCGCTGTCTGCCATAAACACCATATCCAAATGCCATGTCTCTATCTTCGATCAGTCTAAGCAAAGCAAGCTTGAGTGCATCAGAATCACCCGAACTGACCAACAATCCAGATTTTTCATGTTCAATCACCTCAGACAACCCGGCAACATTTGAACTAACCACCGGAAGCTCACATGCCATCGCTTCCGCTGCAGTCAGGCCAAAACCCTCATACAGTGATGGCATCACAAATATATCCATAACCTGATAATAGTTAAAAACGTCATCTTGAGATTTTGCCCCAAGCCAAAGAATAACGTCGGTTAAACCAAGCTTGTCGGCTTTGAGCTGCAATGATTGCCGCTCTGGTCCATCTCCAATCACAAGAAGGGCAACATTTGGATATTTGTTTTTTATCTCGACCAATGCATCGAGTAATATTGTATGTCCTTTTTGTAATGCCAGTCGCCCCACTATTCCAATAACCAGGCGTTCATGCAGATTTAAAGATCGCCTTAACACACCGCTCTCAGCCTTGTTCATCTTTGTGATTTTATCAATATCCACAGCATTATATATCGTAAAATGCTTTCGGTTATGAGGAACCTTTTCCATATCAAAAACCATGCTACTACCAAACCAAAATTCTTCCACACCTTTAGAAACACAAATAAATGCAGAGCATAGCTTTGCAGCAATTCGTAGCATCATTTTTGTCTTTACTCCATAAACCACACTACCAGCAATGTGGACCGTGGCTAAGACAACGGGTACTCCTGCTAATCTAGCGGCGATAATGGGTATAAGGCCAGGAGCAATATACTGAACATGAATCATGTCCGGATTCAATGATCTAAACACTTTTGCCAAGCTTAGGCCGAGAGAGAGCAGTCCAGGAATATGATATTCTCGCTTCAGCTGCAGAAGTTTGACCTTCGCACCCACCGCTTCAAATTGTTCAACTATGTCCTGAACATACTCATGATAACAGCATACTATGACACGATATCCAGCCGAAATCAGCGCTTTTACAACAGATAAGGTCTGTATTTCAGTCCCACCGACCAGTAGAACAGGAATAGCAATGATGACGGTTTTTTCTTCTAAATAACGTCCAACATTTTCCCCTTCTCCCAAGACATAGGGAGAAGGGGCCCGCAGGGCGGATGAGTGGATGTCAAGCAATTTATTTGATTGGCAACAGCACGTATGTGCTTGAATTACTTTTGTATCATCATGATGCTGATTGACGAATTTCATGTAAAATGTCTCTTTATTCTACTCATATAACATACCATTGAATGCAAGAAAGGGAGATAGGGAAACGCAGATATTTGCCGAAGAAAACATCGACAGGCGACTCTCAGGTCACCTGCGTTCCATGACAATGTTCTTAAAGTACCATAGGCTCGTGCCGCTCCCCGCTTCAGTAAGCGCTTGCAACTCCATGTATGGTTTCCAAACATTAGTGGCTCATGGAATGCGGCAACATGGCCAAATAGTACCTGTTTACCACGTACTCTACCGGCTTGGTTCTGGTGCTGCCGAACAACCAACCCATCGTTATTTATCCAGGCAACATCGTTTTTTGGATCGAGGGCAATACGTACTTTTAATGATGTATCCGCCGCGTTTCCAGCCCTCTGAGTATCTTCCCAATGTTTCAATATTATGTCTCGTCTAAATAATGTCGCGCCAATAAACCACAAATTCCTTACGGCACATACCAGCAACTCTTGGCCATGAATAACAGCTTCTTGTGCAAAGCACGCCCTCGAAGTGGATGTCATTCTTCCCTGTTCGTCACACAATTCGTAGTTCGAGAAAACTGCTTGAATATTCTCATATTTGTTAAATGCATCCATTCGAGAAGACAAAAAATCGGGCTTATAATAATCATCATCGCATAAGATTGATAAATATTCACCCGAAGCCCAGGAAACACCATAGCTCCAATTGGCTGAGGGCTCAATGTTACATTGATGTCGAAGAGATTTAATCCGTGGGTCGTCAAAACTGGCTACCACTTCTGCTGTATGATCCGTGCTGCAGTTATCCAAAATCAATAATTCAAAATACGGATAGGTTTGAGTCAATACGCTCTGAATAGCCACCTTAAGCCAATCCGCACGATTGTAAGTGGGAATAATAATGCTTACTAATGCCGGTTTATTCACCATTTTTGTACTTTTGACAGAAAGACATGAAAAGGGCCTGATGTCTTTCTGTCCAAGAAATTTTGGATCTATTATTGTTATTTTTGATGATTCCAAGTCCATAAGTATATCCGATCTAAAATTATTTGGACAGAATTGCATGCGGCTTTTTGCATGCAATTCTGTCCAAAGTCCAAATACATAACGATTTGATGGTCACTTCAGGCACCCTGCCAATCATGCGTTTTAACTTTCTCATATCCACTATATATGGTCTAGCTGGTATTTTGTTTGACATTGACTGTTGAAGATGTTTGGTATAATCAAGTCCGTGTAGAGCAAATAATTCTTCAACAAGCTTTTGTGCATAGGTGCATTCACCACGTCCCAACACATAATCCTCGCCTGGCGTTTTTTCAATCACATCAATCATGATATCCATATACTCCTCGGCACTACCCCAATCACAATAGAAATCCAGTGTATTCACCTTGGCTACGAAGTGACTGTCTTTCCGTGATTGATTCAATATGTTTAGCATTTTGGGAATAAAGAAGCTCTCTGCTCTCAACTCAGACTCATGATTGAAGAAATAAAGCACCGATGCCTGGGCATGGTGTGTTTTCCTGTAGTAATCGATCACATTGAACGCGCTATTTTTCGAAATGGAATACAAGCATTCACTCTTAACCGAAGTGTTTTCATCAATATGCGGGGGTAATACGGATCCAAACACTTTGGCGGAGCTCGCGTAACAAAGCCTAACCTGTGGATGCAGTCGCATATATTCCAGTACGTCATGCACAGAAGCAACATTAACTGTCATCATGGCTCTGAAATGTGGTTCATACTGCCCTCCTGCACTAGTGTGCACAGCGGCCACATGAAAAATAACATCTGGTCGATACTCTGAAAGCACAGTAGAAAGTACGCCCTGTACTTCAAGGTCGACTTGGTAGTATGAAAACTTCGATGAAGAAATATCCCAGCGCGATTGCGGCTGGCGCCCAACGCCAGCTACCTCATAGTGTCGTTGCAAAAGATGACGAACCAAAAATGTGCCATCTTGCCCATTTGATCCGATGACTATAGCTTTCATGTTTTTGGACTTTGGACAATATTTCATGCAAAAAACCGCATCCAGTTCTGTCTAAATAATTTTAGATCTAACATATTTGTAGTCTCGTGAAATTAACCATAACGGGCTGGTTTTATGAGAAAATTTAGTAACTCCCCAAGTACGTCATCCTGAGCGCGTCTTTTTGCGCGAAGGATCTCAGATTGTGCAAAATTCAGGAGATCCTTCGCGCAAAAAGACTGCGCTCAGGATGACGTGCTTGCTTCGTGTTCAGTGAAAACACTAAACTTATCCACAACCTGTTAACATGACTCTCCCG
>JAUYQG010000123.1 GCA_030695645.1 Legionellaceae bacterium | reverse complement strand
AAGGAATTTCGCTTACCAAGAAAGACATGGCGCAATATCAATCTAAAATTAAGCGCTCTTCAAATTTACCAAAATGGGACGTTAGAATTTTCCCTGCCTATCCGGTTGCCACTGTGTGAAGTAGGTGGGCAAAACGAAGCGTGTCCATCATGCCGGCTCCGAACTGGTGGGCACGCTACTGCTTTGCCCACCCTACGTTCTACCATTATGGGTATATTATTAAATTTGAGATCCCTTAACGGTATCCCCTAAAACGGAACGTCATCGTCCAGTTCTTCAAAAACATCTTGTGGGGCTGTTTGAGCAGATGATTGGGCGGTGGCTTGTGGTTTGCTGGAGCTACCTTGATATTGTTGTTGCGGTGCGGATTGCATATCCATAGGGCCAGAACCGGCACCTTTGCCGTCAAGCATTTGCATATCAGCAGCGACGATTTCTGTAGTATAGCGGTCTTGACCTTGCGGGTCTTGCCATTTACGTGTACGTAAGCCGCCTTCTATATACAGTTTCGAGCCTTTACGAACGTATTCTCCGACAATTTCACCTAAGCGATTAAAACACACGACCCGATGCCATTCGGTCCGTTCTTGTTTTTCGCCAGTCTGCTTGTCTTTCCACGATTCCGTTGTGGCTAGTGAGATTGTTGCAACTGCGTTGCCATTAGGCATGTATCTGACTTCTGGATCACCACCAACATGACCAATTAGTATGACTTTGTTTATCCCTCGTGCCATGAGTTTCTCCGTTATGCGATAGGTTAGGAAAGCGTATTATACCAATTAAAAATAATGCCGCAAATCATTCATGATTAGTTGAAAAAATACTAAGGTAAAGACAATAAATAGTAATCGATAAATTAAAATTTCCAAGGCAATCGATATGGGTTTACCTCGAATTTTTTCTATAAAACCATATAGAATGGAGCCGCCATCTAAACTGGGAATGGGCAGTATATTGATGAGGGCCATTGCTAAACTAAAATTGGCAATGAAATATAAAAAAATAGCTAAACCTTGAGAAAATGAATCGATAATGGCTGAAAATAATTTGAACGGTCCAATCAAAGCGGCAAAAGGGAGGTTTCCCGTTAGTAGCTGTTTAATCATGATGACAAAAAAACAAACCAAGCTTAATAACTTAGACCATGCGGCTGATAGGGCTGGCCAGAAAGGTAGACCCTGTATTGATTGGATACGTTGAGGAGTCGTATCGGGCTTTATACCAATGGCACTAAATACTTCAAAATTTTTGTTTTTATCACGCCAAAGGCGCAAATCAAGCGTTGTTGTACGACAATTAGTGTTTGATGAGCATGCGGTGACGGGCACGTTGGCTTGGCCAATGTGCCTAATGAATTGCATGCTAACGTCGCGCCAGAACAACGTATCATGGCCTGCAACCTGGGTTAATTGATCGCCTGGATGAAGTCCTGCTGTTGCGGCATTGCTGGGACTTGATACGGATGCAATCACAGGAGGGAGCTGTTGAAATCCCAACATAAACATGAATAAGAGAGCAAGTCCTGCAACAAGACTGTTCGCGACAGAGCCGGAAAGTAAAATAATAGTGCGTACCCAAATTGGTTTTTTATCAAAACAAAAAGGGTAGTCCTTTGGAGACACAGGTGCAACGCGGCTGTTGAGCAAATGCACGCAACCACCCAGCGGCCAAAGACATATATCTAAAGTATAACCGGAACGACGTGTCCAACTGACTATCGGTTTTCCAAAACCTAGCGAAACTCGGTTTATTTTTACCCCCAAGAGTTTTGCTGCTAGAGCATGACCACCCTCATGGATACCAAGAACACAGAGTAAACAAATCAGAATGGTTACTATAGAAATGATGATGTGCATTGTTTTCCCTAAAATTAGGATACGATTTGCTCAAGTTCTGGTGGAATAAAATAGCGATGAAGTCCTTGAGTGTTCCCTGTTTCAACTAGAATATCATAATATTTAGGATTCACAGCATCTTCAAATGATGCCATGATACGCTGTTGAATAGGATGAATTCGATGGGGAAATGCGTTAGCATAAGCCTCTATATTGGATTTTTGCAGGATGAATTTAATATCACACGCCGCAGCTAGCGCTTGTCCTTGTTGTGTTTTCATTAGGCCAGCGAACGAATGGGTAATGATACCAAAGCCAGTATTGTGCTGACTGGCCGTCTGAAATTGTTGTCGAATGAAGTTCACTAAAATGGGATTGTTACTTGATGTCAAATGCCGGGGAGTATCATCGATGATGCAGCGTTTTTTAAGTGCTGGATCGAGTTTTTGAACATGGTTCAGTATATGAACGATGGTGCTACACAGTACTTTGATTATTAATTCAGAATCATTCGGTAATTTAGGTAGGTCACATACGATGAGTTGCGACTCATGGGGGCTCGTTGGCGTTAAACATAGAAACGGATTGAATGCAGCTGTTGTTACGACAATACGTTGACCTCCTACTTTCTCGCAGAGCGATTTGTAGGATTGATCCCAATCCAACACAACTATTTTTTCTCCTAAAGCCAAGCCATTGATGATTTGTTCGTATCCAAAAACACGACTGTGCTTACCCGGGGCAGCAGCGATAAGATAATTAAAGTTGATAATTGGATGATTTTGGTTATCAAATGTGTTTAAAAAGGCAATTTGTTGGCTATGAGTGGGTAGTAATAAACCCTGACGAGAACCTTTACGATCGGCTATAATGGGCATGATATTGGCAACTTGGTTAGACGTCATTTTTTTTAGCATACCCAACACGTTTAATTCGTGATAGTACCCCTCCGTTATAAAAAAGGGCAAACTTGCCAAAAAACAAAGCCATTGAGTTGCAGCAACAACGTGTAACTTGAAGTCGAATGCTAGATATACTTCAGTGGCTTGCTTAATATCTGCCGACTCATGGGTGGGTGTGGTTAATAACATGAGATTATAAAACACGGGGTGAATACCTATTCTATCACGCCCACGCAGGGTAAAACTTAATAAAAAACTACCGGATAAATGCAGTTCTGGGCGACAACTTTTGGTAAATAAATCGGTGGTTTTCTTGAGAGCATTGTCCTTAGGCCAAGCTTGAAGCTGGCAATTCACAATACGCGTTTGAATTGGCGTCCCCTGTTGATCAACGGACGCCACGTCAATGCTTGAATTACCTAATGAATACTCAGCGTGTGTTGGCGCAATAATGTGACCATAGGCAGCGTGATGAAGATCGAATACAGCGGGCCATTCCGTTGCTGTGAGATTCGGTGCTATCAGAGAGCGCATAAGAACTAAAAAATCGGCTTCTTCGATGCGTGCGTGAGTTAAATGAGCTTGATTTAGCAGTAATTCAATGTTGTTGCGACATTCAGTAAGTATGCTTTTATCGTCCAGATGGTGATGAGTGGATAAAAAAAGATAACAACGATAATCATGCAGTCGTAACAGGGTATTCTCGTTATGGTTAGTTTCCGTCACGGCATTCATATGAGTTTCAGCTAACTGCGTGTACACATCACCCTTACTTAGCATCGGTTGAAGTCCACGTTGCAATATAGTCTGTATATGTTGGTGTTTATGCAGCATCACCGTGCAGTCAATATCGGCAGGGAGTTGGTGTTTAATCAGTTCTACGATGGATGTGACGAGCTGATCATTCGGATCTGCGGTCGGCACAATATGGAGTCCAAATCCAATTGATTTTTTATTGATAAACATTAAATCGGTATCCAGTGATCGATAGGGTAAAATAAAGCGAAACGCTTTAGAATTAAGGGTAGGGTTTATCTCAGTAGGTTGTTCTCGATGAATCGAGCACGATGGTATTGCGTGCGTGTCATTTGAAAACGTTGTTGATTGATCGGACGTTTTAGGTACGGATCTCGTCATATTATAGTCTTCCTTGGTTTCTTACTTGCTAAATCGTGCTACTATTCCTCGATGTGAATTATGATACTGTCTGATTATTTTGTAAAGTTTTTTTGTAACTACTCACTCCGTAGCAAGGAACGGCCATATTTGGCGCATCTTGAACGAAAACGATTTCGAAAAATGCTCATCCCGGCCTTCGCCGGGACAGGCCAAGCCCATGTATGCTGCGCTTTTTCGAAACCGTTGTCGTTCAACATGCACTCAAATCTGACCGTTCTCCGAGCGTC
>JAUYQG010000071.1 GCA_030695645.1 Legionellaceae bacterium | reverse complement strand
TTGATCGTTTTATTGCCCTTGAGTGCCTCAATTGCTACTTTTGCTTTGAACTCAGCCGTGAATGTTTTCTTGGCCATTTAGTACCCCTTGTTACAATGGTTTATATTTTACACCACTGTCTCATTTTTGGGGACCACTACTAACCATTAACCATGGTTTGAAACTTGTGCGTCGTATTTTGAATCTTGCAGCCAGTGAATGGATGGATGAATACGGTTTAACTTGGGTTTTAAGTGCTGCCAAAATCAAACGCTTACCAGAGCATGATTTACGTAAGCCATATCCATTAAGCTGGGATGAGCAAAACAAACTCTTTAATGATTTTATAGAGATGCGGAGGAATTGATATATGCTTCCGACTTCGGAAGCTAACGCGTTATTCCTTACACACCATTTCTTGGTTGTTGTGCTTTTTATTAAATCTGAAATTCACCGTGTTTTGTCTCACCATCAACGATCATTTTTAACTCGGATAACAGTAATTTTGTTTCATTAATTAAAAACTCTTTAAACTTTTCCTTTTTTAACGTCCTTTCTTGAACATCTAATGGAATAAAACGTGACAGTTCATTATGAAAACGATCACTGTAGATGATTTCATCCATGTTCATAATCATTTTTTCAAGTTTGGTCGGATAGTCAATAATCTTATAATCATGAATTTTGGATAAAATGAATTTTTTATCCATCGTAGCTCCGCGCTGCTTTAACCAACGCAAATCCCAAATGTCCCTATGGCGTACATATCGAGTTGTATTGACCAATGAAATTAATTTGTCAGCCATAATTTCATCCAGGCTTTCGGTCATTATAAGAACATCGCTGTATCCGTCGGGTAAAAAATCATAATTGGCATTTAAAGCCTGAGGTGTTCTTGTATAAGCAGGGATATTGCACACTTCAATTTTAATTTTTTGCCTAGGTAAGTCTTTTCGAGTGGGGGATGTTGTAATGGCAATTTGCCATTTATCAACCTTGATGTCTTGATACTCCGGTTCGATGGACATCTCGGAAGGTTCTTTTACTGAAACTTCTAACCCATATCGGGATGCGATATAACGTTCAAGACAATCTTTCATATCCATTAACTGTGACGTTGTAAAATCATAACCCCCTGCAAAATCAAGGTCTTCACTAAATCGTGAAGAACCGTAACATAAACGAAGAGATGTACCTCCTTGAAAGGTTAATTTATCTAATAATCCCTGCTTATCAAGCACAAAAAGCAAATCATAGTGTAGTAATTCTTTTTCGATCACTGGCCTCATATGAGAATAGCCTTCTTCTCTCATTGCGAGCTCTACTAGTATATTAAAATCTTCCCGGTTTATAGAGTTTGGTTTTAGCATGCTAATTCTTCCGGATTAATTAAACTCATGTTACGGCCAACTCGCTTTAGATCTCGCAAAGCTGTTTCTTTCGAGGCCATTCTAAGCGGCCGCTCATTAACTTTAGATGTACTTTCGAGAATATCTTTTATGGAGCGCTTGGTATGTGTAAACTCAATAACGCCGTAGGTAGTGTTATAGACACCTTTACGGCCGGTTGTCATAATGGTTATTCTATCAATAAGGATTTGTGAAATGACGCCGTATTCTGACAACATGGACTCGAGACTGATATAATTATACTCACCTCGCCGAAGTGTTTTAGCAATACGTTCGATTGTATAACTATCCAATTGCCTAGATTCTTCATTGACATATACGCTCCGGCAAGCATGCTGAAGTACCCCCGATTTTACCAGGCGTTTCAGCCCTTCATTGAAGGTTTTATAGGAGTCTTGTGGAAAAAGCTTGCGTAGATCATGATTAGAAAAGACATGCTTTCCTTTTCTCTCCTGCTCTTTAAACACTTTAATGGCTTGCTCTCTATTCATATATGAATTGTCTCTAAGTAAACGCCTATACCATATAATAGTAGTATAGTTGTCTACTTAAATCAATTTTTAAAGTATACAGAAATTCTATATAAATAGGGTATTTAAGTACACTTAAATACGTGATAGTTCTCTAAAAGATTCGCCACGCATCGAGTGGCGAATTTCAGTAATGCAACTAGGAGTTGGTCATTAATCAGATTAATAAATTCGCTCAAGGTACAAGAATTACCACCATTACACTGTTTTTGTTGCCGCATAATAAGTGGGGTTATCTATCGTTCCACCAGAATAGCCACGTCAACTTTTAATACACCAGATCAGTACCACCAAAATCAAAAATGTAGCTGATCAATCACAACCGACCATATGTTATATGTTTGCGATGCCCTTGTTTGTCTTCATACGTCACAATCAGGTGGTGATGATGAATCTCAGCTTTTTCCGAAAAATATCCTTCTGGCGGGCGAATAGACCTATGCTTTGGGAAGGGGAATACTTGGATATGATCGGTTTCATCATAACAAACGTAAATTTCTTTTTGTGGGTCAATTAACAAAGGCGTGTTGTTGTAATAATCGGGTGGTTCGTTTGGTGAGAGTTGTGTGATGCGATATTCATGAGTGGCACACGAAATTGTAGTGGCTGGGGCGATAAAAATGATGGATTGGGCACACCCCGTACCACAGGGACCTTTGATGTGTACCACTTTATCATTGAGCCATATAGGAGAAAACACATTTGGCCAGTGATCAATGATGGGGTAAATAGATTTGTGTTTAAAATCAACATAAATGGCAGATCCACAATCGGGATTAACAATAGCTGCTGTCCTAGACGGATTGTAGCCCACTTCACAAAGATCCTTCGTGTATATTTTATTCATGACCTCCGTGAAGGAGAGTTTAGGCTTCTCAAGGGACGTCTGTGCTCCATTAACACTCTTTAAGTTTAACAAAGTGAACATTAGGAACATCAGGTAGATCAAAATAATGCTCCTGCCACTTAAGCTTCGGTGGTCCACTGAAGTAATGACAGACGTGAGGAATCGGATTTTCATTTTCGTTTGCATGTCGAACTGCCTCAAAAATTATCTTACATTTTTCCCAAGCGGCTTTATCAACTTGATCTTTTTTGCCTGGGTGTTTTAATTTTTCATAGTTTGGATCGCCCTTGGTCCAACAAGCAAATTGGCTTTTCCGTAGGACTATTTTTTGATAAGGATCTTTTCCTTCTTTTTTGGTAAAACGATTACGAATAATCCAAGCGATCATGCGTTTGCTTGCATCTGTTTCTCCACGTGCTTCACCATACACCGTGAGAGCGAAATATAAGTGATCTAGTGGTAATTTTTCTTCATCTGCAATGGTTTGATAAATACTATGATGACAGCAGCAATAGCCTTTTATATGCTGTTCGTAGGGCACGCCTTTTTTACTGATCCGCTTTCTTGTGTGCGCACGTACCCAATATTTTCCTGCTGGACATGATGGCGGAGTTTCAGCTTGTGTCATGATAGTGCACCTTATTACGTTACCGAACTAAGGTGTCGTAATGATAACATTGCCTCTTTCAAAAATCAGCAAACTTATTGAGTGGCGTTGTAGTGACATTGTGGATGAGAACTAACGGATTAATAATCCGCTGCTTCTAATTGTTAAATATTATGTAAAACAATAGGTTATCAATTTGCAGGTAAGAATAAATGTAATTTTGTGGGGACTATTATAAACTGGACTTTGGACAGAAAGACATGAAAAGGGCCTCATGTCTTTCTGTCCAATTATAAAGATTATAAATGAGGCAGAGGGTGGGGGAGTTGCTACTAAAAACCAACTACAAGAATTTCTTAAACGACTAAAGCCCAACTAAAAGAAATTGACATGCAACTAAAAAGTAGCTATCTTGCAGCTAGTATAAATTCAAAGGTATTTGATGAGAAAACGTACGAATCCGTTCAATCCACATTCCATCGTAACTCCACTGCTCTTTGCTGGGCGTGGTGAGCAGGTCCTGCATATCCTTAAGAAGCTGGCTCAAGTCAGAGAAGGGATGCCTGCAAGTTTCATCTTACAGGGGGGATCGCGGAATCGGCAAAACTGCTCTTGCTAAGATTATCATGTATGCGGCTGAACATAACGATTCCAAATTTCAGAATCTCCATTTTTTGACTGGATATTACGCTGTTGAAAAGGACCAGACATTTGAGTCAGTACTTCAGGATGAGAAAGTACAAACACGCCACTTGGCTTTAAGATGTGGTCAAAATGATTAATAAAAGCAATTTTATTGTCAACGCACTCAAGAACATTATGACAGATAATTTTATCACATTGATTTCCATGTAACTCACTGGGACTGGAACAAAGTTCTGGAATAATAATCCCGCTAACCTACTTTTATAAAGTGCTTCGCACGCCGGATATTTATTAGGCATGATTTCGCGGCCGAAGGTAAAGTTTTTATGACAGACATAGTAACATCAATCCAGATTGCTCGCTCAATTATGGCCGATTAATGGGCTACGCAACAAAGCCTCTTGGGTTAATTAAAAAATTCTTTACAATAGGGTGAGGAATGGCAGATTAGATGAACACATATTTCTTCTCCACAAGAAATAAGGCATAAAAAAATAGTAAAAGGATGATATTATGAAAAAAAATCATAGCAGTAGTAATTTTAGAGCTGATTGGTGTTACAGTGTTGTATAATCAAAAACCGAGTAAAATTGTCTTGCTAGTTTCGCTAGCAAGACAACTTCAAAAGTAGCTCGCCGTGGTTTTCTGTGTTAAAGGATTTTTTTATGGAAGGGGTACATCAGCTCGTATGGGAGAATAAAGCGACGGTAAGAGCAAAACATCGTATTATTTTTGAAAAAAATCAAGGCGGTTATTTTTTTCCATTATCCCGACAACCATTAAGCCTCCATCCACTTGTTGAAAACTTGGGAGCTGATGCGTTAACGTATTTGCTGGCACAATCACTTTATAAATACACGAATGATATTGCCATTATAGAAACAAAGGTGGTTAATCAGTCGATTTTTAGTGTGATGAGCAATTCATTGGTGATTGATTTTAGCCCTGATCAAAAAATAAATTTATCTACCATCATGGTAGATGAAGCATATCATGCATATGTATCTTTTGATGCGATGTTACAGATTCAAGAGCATACGAACATTAGACCATTACCTTTGCCGAAAACTATAGAAATAGAGCTCGCGATTAAAGCAATTAAGGATAAATTAGATCCTTTGTATCATGGTGAGTTTGAGTTAATTGCGGTTTGTTTGGCAGAAAATACGTTAACTAAAGAAATTGTTGCTATGCTGGATCAAGATGAAACGCATCCGTTTTTCCAGCAACTTATTCACGATCATTTATCAGATGAATCCCGACATGCAGGTATTTTTTTCCATTTGCTTGAATATCTCTGGCGGGCATTACCTGAAGATTATAAACGAAATATTGGCTGTATTTTACCTGAGTTTTTAACCCTTTATTTGAGTTCATCAGTTCAAATTGAATTTGATACGCGTGTATTGATTCAACTGGGACTGACCGGTTGTCAGGTTGATGAGATAATCAATGATACCTATGGTAATTTTCAGGTTACTCAGCATCACCCTATGTTAAAAAATATTATATCTATCTTAAATAAAGCCGGGGTGTTGGATGAGGTTGTGTCATTTGAGTTCAGAAAAAAAAATTGGCTATAGGGGTTCTTTTCAGTTGGACTTTGGACAAAAAGACATGAAAAAAGCCTCATGTCTTTCTGTCCAAGAAACTTGAGATCCATTACTCTCAACCAGTTCATTAATTACACTATATGCAAATGTTTTCATAAAATAGATCGATTTCACCCAGTAATATATGTCTGTAAATTTCACAGATCTGAAATTATTTGGACGGAATTGCATGCGTTTTTTTGCATGCAGTTTTGTCCAAAGTCCAATTTTCAGGAAGGTACGAAATTTCCCGCAGCACCCCTACAACCCTTTTCCAGTCTAGGCTGCAGGCAATAAATCGATTTTTTTATTGCTCACCAATAATCGGCCATAATTGAGCGAGCAATCTGGATTGATGTTACTATGTCTGTCATAAAAACTTTACCTTCGGCCGCGAAATCATGCCTAATAAATCTCAAGAGAAAGAAGACTGGAATGTTCCAAAACAAAAATACAAACTGAGCAATTGGCCTGAATACAATAAATCATTACGACGCCGAGGAAGCATCGATGTATGGTTATCGCCCGATGCGGGGGGTTAAGCAACAACGCCGAAAATCAATATATTTTCACAATTCCTGTTATTGTCTTCGTTGTTTGGCAAGGTGTCCTTTGCTTTTATGCCCTCAAAGAATCGTCTGGGCTAAATGGTAAAAAATTATGGTGGGGATTTTTAGGAACGCTCATCTTGGCGGGATTAATTGCACAACCATTAACAACACTGTTTATGAATTAATATTTGACCACGTAGAGAACGTCTCTGCGTGGTCAAAAAAATCGAAGACACCTATTGACCTTGACGTTACGTCATCCTTTATCTTGGCTTGGTTAACAATTAAAATACCATGAATAACGAGGTAATAAAAATGTTTACTGATGATGTTCAACACATGCAGCCCTTATTGGACGCTGACATTGAATCAGGGATGATCACTCAGATAGAAGAACAAGATGTTGTAGTTACGGCTGAGACTCAGTATCCAGAAACCGTTTCGGTATGGCACATTCTGGCTGCCTCCAGCGCATTAGTGTTTTCAAAAGAAAATCAACCCGGAATTTCTGTTGCAGCACTGCTTTCTATAGCGGGCATCGGTTTGCATTTTTCATCACCTTATTTGCTTGGTGAGGCCATTGAGATGTTAACGGATGGAGAGGATACTGTGACGCTCGCTGGGGTTGAGTTAACCCGGATGAAACTAATTGCGCTACTGATTGGTTCGTACGCTTCAGTGCAAGTGGTAACCATTGTCCGTGATCTGATCATCGCAAAGGTTACTGGCGAAAATGTAAAAAAATTGATGAACGATAGTGTGGCTCATCTGCTTAAAAAGTCGCTTAACTAGTAGAAGGGTACGAGTTATGCATTTGATTTTTGATTTTGATGGAACCTTGGATTACAAATGACTTCATGTGGTTCTTAACTGTGTATTCGTTTATTTGATGCTTACGATTTATACTTGGATAATAAAAGTGCTACCTACGATGAGTGATGATGATATCAAATAAGATAGTGTTCATATTAATTGGCCCAAAGGGAAGCGGAAAAAGTCACGTTGGTACGATTGTTGAAAAATATTTTGGCATACCTTTTTTGAATGTTGATACGCTCGGATTGGAAAATATTCCAAAATCAAAATTGCTTGGTGAGGACCTGATTGAAGAGGGATTTCACTTTGAGGAAGCAAAAATTGCAGAAATCCTACAAACTGAGGACTCGGTTGTATTTGAGAACACAGGTTCTCACGCTTATTTTTTTGTCGTCTTAGATCGTTTAATAAAGAAGAGATATGGAAGGCTGTTTTCCATGTGTTTTCGAAAACGTATGTCAACATTTAACGCTCAGTGATTAAATTAAGGGCGGTAGAGTAATTAAGGTCATCCACGCTTAAGCTTGAGAGGTAAAAATCATGAAAAAAAAACCTATAGTAAATATTACTATAAGAAATGCGATAGATCAGGATTTTGAAGCGATATGGGATATCTTTCATAACGTTGTCGCAACGGGTGATACCTATGCATACTCGCCTGACACGTCCAAAAAAGATGCCTATGATTATTGGATGCCCCCACAGAAAAAAACATACGTTGCAACAATAAATGACGAGGTGGTTGGAACCTATTTTATCAAAGAAAATCAGCCCGGATTAGGGTCACATATTGCCAACGCAGCATATATGGTTCATCCAGAACAGCATGGCAAAGGAATAGGTTTATCTATGGCTGAACATTCAATTGACGAAGCAAGAAGTCAGGATTATAGCGCGATGCAATTTAATTTGGTTGTTAGTACCAATGAACCCGCCGTTAACCTATGGAAAAAAATGGGGTTTAAAATTATAGGTACGACACCACATGGATTTAGACATTCATCAAAGGGGCTGATTGATACTTATATATTGCACCGCTTTTTATAAGTAAAATTTCATGAGGACTAATCCAATATTTACCTTCAGGGCAAGATGGGTTGGTCGAATTATTAGGAACTATTGAATCATGCATATTTTCTACCTCATGTAAATGCAGATTTTTGCGTAATGATATCAAAACAACCAATTAAGTGAAACTGAATTTCAACTTACGATAATCGCAAATAAAATGGGCTCATTTGCAATTCATGTGGGTCGACTTTATGTTGGTGGCAATTAAAGTGGGCCAAGAATGAATTTCATTCGCAATTAATTTGGGCCAGTTTTATGCGCTGATTGCGGGCCGAGATGTTTTTGATTGTGGGCCGTTACACCTAATCCATCATTTATCGTGGAAAAATCACCATCAAATTACGTGAGCACACTCAACCATCCCCAGAAAGACACGAAGTTCAATAAGCGTCCCAATGATATTACGAACATTAGGTTTTTGATTCATTGTAATATGGTTGCCTGGAATGTCAAATGACTCAAATTTACCATTTACTAATGAATTCCATAGGATTGATTGTCCAGCTGGCATATCAGTCATGTTTTCAAGAGGAGAAAAAAACACCACGTTACCGTCGTATGGTTTTGCTTGGTATTTTTCCATGCAGTGCCAATTTATTTTACAAATCTGAAGTGAGTCGAATAAAATTAGCTCAGCATATTCATTGAAATTTTCACCGGCTTTAATTCGTGCTTCAATAAATGCTATTTTATTTTCAAGTCCAATTTGGTCTTCTAATTCACCAGGTTTGATAGTAATCACATCTTTGAGTATTTCTTTTACTACATATTCAAGTATCTCAGTGTCTGTTTTATGTCTTGGTAAATTCTGGTGGTAGGGGCTATCAATCATTATTACACAAGGGGGATAAGATAAATTGGTTTGTAGCTGTTGGGCCATTTCAAATGCGACAATACCACCAAATGATGAGCCCCCTAAAATATAAGGAGGGTAAATATTTTGCTCATTTAACATGTTGATGTAATACGTGGCAATGTCTTCTACACGATCAAATCGAGCGTGAATGTTGGATGATGGCGCACGAATTCCAATAATAGTTTGATCTTTTGGCATACATTGACACATGTCTCGGTAAAAATATAGATCGCCCCCGATAGGGTGTATTAGTATTAGAGGCAGTTTATTATCAGAGAATCCTGATTGCATTTTTATTATTGATGATTTTTTTGTAAGCGTTGATTGGCTAGTAATATAATTCGTAAGTGTTGTAATACTGATTGAACCTAGGGAAGCAAGATCAAGTGAGCAAGAAAATTCTTTTATTATTGCAGATGTTAGCTGAATAGCCATTAGTGAATCGGCTCCCAGATCAAAAAAATCCTTTTGTTCACTTATAACATCTAATCCAAATAGTTTTTGCCAAATAGCAATGAGTTTACTCTTTACATCTTTATTTATTGCATTGACTATAGGATGGTGGGGTTCAGATATTTGGTAAGAATTTTTCTCAAATGGATATTTTGGTAGTTGTAGGCGAGATTTATCATGGAGTTGATAAAACAGTTTCCAATCTATTTGAGCACCCATTGCTCCTAATTCTCCAATCGACCTATATAGCGAGCATTCTGTGTGGTAAATATCGTATTTAATCTTCAATGAAGGAGGGAGATTGGTATTGAGTCGATCAAAACCCATGTTTATTATTACAGTATTTTCTGGCAAATCATTTAGTGAAGGGAATATCAGTTTTTCTGTTACATTCCTGTGTTTTTGAATGTGTTTAAATGCATTTTCAAGAGACATTCTGTCTTCCAAACATGCGCATACTAATTCACCTATATCTTGTCCTAGTATATATGTAGGTTGTATTCCTAGCTCAATATAAAATTTTGCTAATGCATATTCGAATATAAATAATGCTAAAGAAGATATTACTTTATCATCTTTATTAGCGCACAATGATTCAATTTTAATAGTATGAGTTAAAAGAGAGCTTAATCTAGACAGGCACTGATTAATGATTTTTTGATAGATAGGTTGCTGATAATAATACGATTGAGCCTTTTCAAAAAAGAAGGATTTTTTTTCATAAAAAACAAAGGCAATTGTGAGTTTGAGTTTACGTGAAATGATGACATTTTTTTGTTCTAATAAGAGGTTTTTTAACATTTTGGTGTTTTGAACAACAAAAACCAATGAGTGCTTCAATATGGGGCGTGCAACTTGCAAAGTGTAAGCAAGAGCTGTCATATTAGCGAGTTGATTATTTGACAACCAGGTAAGAAATTGATTTATTTGGTTAGACAATGCATTGGCAGTATGCGCCGATATAGTAACGATATGCCATGATGTTTTATGAATTGGCTGGCTGTTTTCAAAAGCAGGTGCTTCTTCTATGATTACGTGAGCGTTTGTTCCTCCGAGGCCAAATGAACTTACACCGGCTCTTAATGGTTGCTTATCACTCCATGATTTTGTTTCAGTATTGACATAAAAAGGACTAGATTGAAAATTAATTTGAGAGTTACTTGTAGTATAATGTAGTGTAGGTACTAACTCTCGATGATACACACAAAGAACAGTTTTGATAAACCCAGCAATGCCTGAAGCTTCGCCCAGATGACCTAAATTGCTCTTAACTGAGCCTAACGCGCAAAATTGTGTTTTAGATGCTATTGGTTGGAAGGCTTTTATTAATGCTTCAACTTCAATTGGATCACCAAGCAACGTTCCAGTCCCATGTGCTTCAATATAACTGATTTGATCAGCTTGAATGTTTGCTTTTTGAAGCGCTTTCAGAATAACTGAGGCTTGCTTTTCGACGCTTGGTGCCATGAATCCTACTTTTTGGCGACCGTCATTATTGATTGCAGTTGCTTTAATAACTGCATAAATATGATCATTATCAGATATCGCTTTTTGCAGGGATTTTAATACGACAACACCAACTCCTTGGCCCGAGAAAGTGCCCGAAGCTTCTTTATCAAAAGGTCGACAGTATCCATCCATTGAGCGAATAAAATTCGGTTCATATAAATACCCTTGCTTTTTAAAGGAGTCTATTGAAATACCGCCAGCAATAGCCATCTCACAGTCTCCTAACAATAAAGCGTTGCATGCTTGATGAATCGCCACCAATGAAGAAGAGCAGGCCGTCTCAATGGTAATTGCTGGCCCAGTAAGATTAAAGTTGTATGCTATTTTTGATGTTAAGCTGCTTGGATTGTTTTTGACCATTACAGAAAATAGTTCTAGCTCAGTTAGTGTTCGATTCGAAGTTATGTCATTCAAATAATTATTTTGACCACAAGTCGCATATAGTCCGATTTCGCCAGAATAATTCCGTGCATTGTAATTAGCATCTTCTAACGCATGCCATACGCATTCCATAAAAATTCGATGTTGCGGATCCATCATTTCCGCTTCTTTAGGACTGAACCCAAAAAATGAGGCGTCAAAACACATGACATTATCGAGTTTGCTTTGAGCTTTAACATAATTTTTTTGCTGTAATAATTGTGGATTGATACCAACAGCATGTAATTCTTCATCTGTATAAAATGAGGTTGAGCACTCACCAGCTCGTAGTTGTTGCCAAAAAGAATCTAAGTCATCCGCTTGAACAAAACGGCCCGCCATGCCAATAACAGCAATATCGCTACAAATTTTGGGTATATTTATTATAGTTTTTTTTGGAGAATCGATATTATTCAGTGATGCCAGGTGTTGATTTAAAGTATTGATGGTTGGGTATGTGAATAAATCAACTAGTTTTAACTTAACTTTTATGTCAGGGGGTAAAAGATGAAATATTTGCATTAATAAAATCGAATTTCCACCAAGATCGAAAAAATTGTTGTGAATTCCAATGTCGCATGGAGGAAGCACAGTCGACCAAAGGTTTATTAAAAATTGCTCATTCTGATGTGTGGGAGGAGTAATTGAGAGATGATTTTTAAGTTCAGGTGATGGCAATGCGCTTTTGTCAATTTTTCCATTAGGTGTCAATGGCATTTCAGTAAGACATATGAAGTGAGAAGGTATCATATATCTTGGTAAAAAAGTGGATAATGTTTGTGTGAGATCAGGCAACTCAAAGTCTTTATTTTTTGAAAAATAAGCAATTAATTTCTTATTGTTTTGATTATTATAAACTACGATCGCTTCAGATATGCCTGGGATCTGAAGCATTGTGTGTTCTATCTCTTGAAGTTCAATGCGAAGACCGTGAATCTTTACTTGTGTATCATTACGACCAATGTATTCTAATTCCCCATTAGGAAGCCATTTTCCTAGATCACCAGTTTTATATAATTTTTTATATCCAGTTATTAAATCGGTTTCAGTGGCATAGGGATTGTCAATAAAACTGGCTTTCGTTAGTTCAGGTTGGTTGATGTATCCTAGAGCTAGTCCCGCACCGCCTAAATATAATTCACCAATAACGCCGATTGGTGCGGGTGATAGATCTGAGTTAAGAACATAAATAAATGTATTGCTAATTGGTCTACCAATGGGTATCGATGTCATATCAACATTAAGACTTTCAATGAGATAGGTGCTGCTAAAGGTGGTATTTTCTGTTGGTCCATAAGCTGAAAGTATATGTTTGGGATATCCAGCAGGACATGCTATTAGTTGGCGGATGTGCTTAGGACTTACGACTTCACCACCAAGAATTAAGTAGGATAAATACCTAAAAATACTCGCATCTTTAACTACAAACTGATTAAATAACGATGAAACCATTGCAATTATCGTAATACATTGTTGCTTTAAAAATTCTCCTAATTTTACAACATCAAACAAGATATCTTGCGCTATCAGGGTAAGGCGCGCGCCATTTAACAATGCACCCCATATTTGAAAGGTTGAACCGTCAAAGCCGATGCTGGATGAAAACAAAATACGGTCACTTTCATTAATCTTGATATAATTTGATGATCTAACCAATCGATTAACTGCTTGATGCGGTACGATTACCCCTTTAGGTTTGCCTGTGGTGCCTGAAGTATATAAAACATATGCAGGATCTGCAGGCTGGATATGATTTGGTGAATTATCTAATCGTACGGTTTGATAGATAAATGTGTCTATCACGAGAATTTTTGTATTATTTGAAATCAATTGTTCTATTCGAGAAGCAAGTATCTGATCTGTTATTAACAGATTACAATTTAGGTCTTTCAAAATAAATTGTATACGTGAATTTGGAGTGCCTGGATCGATGGGTACATATATGCCACCAGCTTTCAATGTTCCGAGAATGCTAATCACTAATTCAATCGAGTGTTCTAAACAGATAGCAATATATGTATTAGGAGAGATTTCTTGTTGTGGTTGTATTCTTCGTATGTATTGTGCTATCTGATTTGCAAATTGATTTAACTTGTCATAGGTGAGACTGTTATTGTCGTGCTGCACTGCTACTTGTTGAGGGTAATTTTGGGCTTGCTCCTCAAAAAGCTGCTGAATGGTTTTATCATCAGGATAAATATGATGGGTTTTGTTCCAATCATAAATTATCGTTTGATATTCCTCAGCGGTTAAAAGAGATATGGGTAATATGGACTTGCCAATACAACTTGTTAGTTTAACTAATGCCTGCTCATAATGTTTGATAAGTCGCTCTATGGTATCAGGTGCAAATAAATCCGCGGCATAGTTAGCAACGATATATAGGCCATCTGCGCGCTCATCAAGAACGACACTGAGATCAAATTTTGAATTGGCATGCACATTATCTAACAAACGATGTTTCAATTTTGTATTGTGTGAGGATGGTATTTCATCTTTTTTATATTGAAATGTAACTTGAACAAGTGGATGTTTTGAGATATCACGTGAGATATTCAGAAGCTCTACTAAATAATCAAACGGCAAGTCTTGATGAAGGTGGGCTTCGATGATTTTTCGGTGTATATACAAAACAAGCTGTTCTGCCGTAAACCTTGGGTCTATCTGAATTCGAAGAACAATTAAATTCACAAAAAAACCAATGATATTTGCTAAAGCCGGATGTTCGCGATTAGCCATTGGGGTGCCAATCACAAGATCGGTTTGTTGTGTGTATGTCGATAAAAGTAGCGCAAAGGCACTTAAAGCAACAGTATATACTGTTACCCCATTCTGTTTTGAAAATATGGTCAATTGATCGAAGAGTTGAGTCGATAATTGTAGCTCAGCTTCAACCCCTGGGGACGATGTGCGAAATGGCCTTGAATAATCTAAGGGTAGTTGTAGTGGTTCAAAATTTTTGAGATTCAATTTCCAATAATTAATGAGTGAGGTGTTTTCAGTATTTGAGAAGGTATGTCGTTGCCATACTGAAAAATCTTTGTATTGCAATGGCATGGGGGTTAATTGAAAGGGCGTATTCTCGATGAGGCGATTATAATGGTTAAATAGCTCATCTCTAAAAATGACTCCAGACCATCCATCTCCCGCAATATGGTGAATTGTGATTAACAAGCTTTGGTTGCCAGTTTCCTTACAACAAAACACACTCACACGAAGTGGATAGTCACGATTTAAAACAAAGGGTGCGCGCGCATTTACATGCATCGCTCTGGATAGCTCAGTTTGATTTGGCACTTGGTGGTAGATAACTGGTGTTGGAGCATCCAGCACGGTTTGCCATGTAATACCAGCTTCGTCTATTGTGAAAACCGTTCGCAAAATTTCGTGTCGATCAATTACAGCATTTAGAGCAGTTATTAATACTTCCATTGGTTCCTCAGCGGTGAGTTCAAATACTATAGAAATATGATAAGTATCTGAACCTCCGTCTAAATGCTCAATAAACCATAGTCTTTCTTGTGCAAAAGATAATCTTGTTATTGAGTCGGGGGATGGTTTGATAGTAGCTAATGGTGAAAAGGATTTCATATTTTTGACTAATGTAGAAATAGTTTTTAGCTGCAATATATTGACTGCGTTGATGTTGAGATCACTCAGTTGATTGATTCTATGTGCTACTTGGATAGCGCATAGGGAATCCCCGCCCAACTTAATAAAATCATCCTCTATACCGATACATTGTATACCAAGCGCAGTTTGCCAAATATGACAAATGGCGGCTTCCAGTTCATTTCGAGGGGCAATATAAACATTTAAAAAAGTATTTCTTTCGGCAAGAGCAGTCATTGCTTTTCGGTCTATTTTTCCATGACTTGTTAAAGGAAACGATGTCATATGTAAAAATGAACTTGGTAGCATATATTCTGGTAAATATTGTACTAGATAAGATAGCAATTCTTCATGAACCAGAGGTTCATTACTCACATAGCAAGCGATTAGGGTTTGGTGAATATCACTTAAGTTTTCTTTAGAAATTAGAAGAGCAATGCTTTGCTGGATTAATGGATGTGTTGATAAAACTTGTTCAACTTCAACCAACTCAATACGGTAACCGCGAAGCTTCACTTGTCGATCTTTGCGACCAATATAAGCTAATTCCCCATTTGGAAGCCATCTGGCTAAGTCTCCAGTTTTGTATAATTTATTATCTTCCTCCTCAATTTTATCTATAAATGGATTATCTATAAAGGATATTTGTGTCAATTCAGGTTGGTTTAGATAGCCTCTGCCGACGCCTGCACCGCCAATATAAAGCTCACCAATGACGCCTATTGGAACAGGTTGTTGATGATGGTTTAAAATATAAGCTTTATAGTTTGCATAAGGTTTACCAATGCTTATGTTAGGTAAATCAGATTTCTTGATAAGTAATGCGCCTACGGTTGTCTCGGTTGGACCATACTCATCATAAATATCATTCACATAGCCAGCTATATGCTTCATATGTGCATCTTCAAATCGTTCTCCTCCCACAAAACATTGCTTAATTGTGAAGGGAAGTGAAAGGGTGCATAACTGACTTAAATAAGAAGGTGTTGATTTAATAAAATCAATGTTTGATCTCACTAAATGCTGGCTATATTTGGAAAAATCTTGTAAAGAGTCAGTGTAAATGAAAATTGTCTTTCCGCACAAGAGAGGAACTAAGGTTGTGGTTATACTTAAATCAAAGGCGATATTTGTTGAAAAATCAACACATAAAATATTTTTGAAATAAGGACAAACGTTTGTATAGTAATTATTAACCTGACGATGCTCTATCATGACCCCTTTTGGCAATCCAGTTGTCCCGGAGGTGTATATCACATAGGCGAGATTGTTCGATGAGCCTTTATATAAATTCTCCGAGGATTCAATTTGATAATTACATTGCTCCCACTCTAGAACACAAACATGTTCAGGGGTGATAGGGTTCAATTTAGGGCGTAACTTCGTTTGAGTTAGAAGTAACCTACTCTGAGTTTCTTGAAAAATATGCCGTATTCTTTCAGCGGGACAACCTGGGTCAATAGGAACATAAGCGTAACCTGCTTTCAATACAGCAAATATACATATAAACATTTCTAAAGAGCGATCCATGCATAAAACAACTAAGTGATTTGCATCTTGGTTTTGGTCAGGTTGGTATTTCTGACGAATAAAATGAGCTAATTGATTTGCTGTATGATTCAGTGATTGATAAGTGAGGTGAAGATTTTGACATACGAGCGCAATATGGTGTGGCGTACGTTGGACTTGCTCTTCAAACAACTGATGAATAGTTTTATGGGCTGGGTATACTTTTTTCGTGTTGTTCCAAGTATAGATAACTTTCTGGTATTCTTCGGGCAACAACGTAGATTGCATGTAAAGTAGCGGTTTTTTGTGCAGCAAACAAGCCAAATAATAAGATAGATAATCAAATAGGCAAGTCAGCATGTCAGCGTCAATTAGGTTATTCAGCGCTTTGATTTCCATACAAAAATCATTTTGGTCGCGTATTACATTCAATGTCATTGGTACAGTTGTACGTTCGAAGATATGCTGGGGAGTCATTATACCCATTTGCTGATAATGATCAGTAATATGGAAATGAATAAAGTTAAACGCAGCATAGTATAAATCGTTCGATAACTTTAAGTCTGATTTGATTTTTCCATATGGATAACGCTTGTATTCGCTCGTATAGAGTATTTGATGATTAACTTGTGCGATGAATTCTTCAATCTCAGCGTAATGGCTTAGTTCAATGAACATACGTAAGGGTAGTGTGTTTAAATGCAAACCAAAAACTTGATCTCCTCCATATTCTTCTATGCGATTATTAGTGACTATTCCAACAATCATATCTTGTTGATTGGAAAACGTGGCCAGCGTTAAAAAATAGAGGGCTAAAAATATTTTATCTGGAGATACAGCTAGGCGCTTTGAAAGTATAAGCATGGCCTTTGCATCTTGGTTCGATAGAAAGCGAGTCTGTGTTAACAAAGATACGTCTTTGACACAAGTCAAATGGTTGGTGAAACTAGGTGTTGCATATTCGTAATTTTCCAGATATTTCATCCAGAAATCTCGATAATCATCGGTAAATGTGCTTTTCTCTTTTGCGATGAACTGTTGATAAAGAGGAATACATCTTTTTACATCTTTTTGCGGTTCATGGTTATAAATACTGAGAAATTCAGTAACAAGCGAAGCCATGCTCCAGCCATCTGTGATTGCGTGATGAAATGAAAATACAAGTGAAAAGTTATTTTTGGTTGGATTTAGAATAAATAATCGAAATAGGCCAGGCGAATCAGTGGATAAAGGAGAACTTTTTTCATTGTCAATAAAATGAAGAATTTCTTCAAATCTCACGCCATGATATCGAGATGTGGCCTCTATGCTCTCAAATTGAATACACACGTAACCATATTGAGGATGCTCAAGGAAACTTGTTCTTAATAAGGGATGTTTATCGATTAAGGATTGTAATCCTTCCAAAAATAATGCCTCATCAAATATGCAGTTTATTTTGTAAACAAAAACATCATGATAGATGCCAAGTGAGGGGGTTTTTAAAGATTCTAACAACATGCCTATTTGCAAATAACTAGCAGGGTATATATCTTCGATACTGCCGGATTTTATCACATCAAATGTCTGTTTTTTGGTATTTTTATCTATCAGTGAGAAGGGCTGTAGGATTTCAGATTCATTAGTTGTTTCCTGATGAGCGTTGTCTATTAAGTTTTTTATTGATTTATGTAAAAAAATTTCTCTAACTGTGGTAGGAAATCCTATTTGTTGCATTTCTGCAGCTAAACGAATACTTAAAATGGAATCTCCACCTAATCGATAAAAATCATGCTTAACTCCTATCAATTTAACGCCTAGAATGCATTGCCAAATCTCGCACAATGCACGTTCAAGACTAGTGCTTGGTGCAACATAAGGATCTTCATGTACATATAGCTCTGGATCATGGAGTGCTTTTAAATCTAATTTTCCGTTCGCATTCAACGAAAATGAGTCTACCTTTATAAACAGACTAGGAATCATGTAGTGTGGTAAAACCTTTGTTGCAAGCAATCGCAAAGCTTGTTCGCCAACAGCTGCGTTAGAAGTATAATATGCTATGAGATAAACATTTATATCTTCGGCATCAGTATTTTTTCGGGTATGAGGAACAATGGCAACCTGGGTGACAGAGGGATGCAAAAGCAACGCATTCTCGATGTCTCTCAATTCCACACGAACTCCACGTATTTTAATTTGATGGTCTTCACGCCCAACGTAAATAAGATTTCCATTCTGGTCCCAACGAACCAAGTCCCCTGACTTGTATAAACGCGGTAATTCTCTTAATCCCTTTTGATCTGCTGCAAAAGGATTTGCAATAAAGTGATTATTAGTGAGTTCAATTTGATTTAAATAGCCACGAGCAAGGCCAACTCCACCAATATATAATTCTCCAATAGCACCTATAGGTACGGGATTTTGGTTTGTATCCAACACATAAAGTTGTGTGTTTTGAATCGGCTTACCAATGTAAACGATTTTGCTGTCAGGTTGACAGCTATAGTGGGTCACATCAATAGATGCTTCAGTCGGACCATATAGATTATGAAGTGCAACCGAATGGTTGTTGTGGTTGAGTGAGTAAAATGAACGCATAAGCTTTTCAGCTAAAATTTCACCGCTGCAAAATACATGCCTGAGCGTTGTTGGTAATGTCTGTTTAGTGATATGCATCATCTGTATAAATGCAGAGAGCATGCTCGGTACGAAATGTATTACTGTGATCGCGTGTTCTTGTATCACTTTTAACAAATAATCTGCATCGTGATGTCCAAATGGTTTAGCAATGACTATTCTGGCACCGTACCAAATTGCCCATAACAATTCCCATACTGAAACATCAAACCCATATGGAGTTTTGTGTAAAATAACATCTGAGTGCGTGATTGGATAAGTGTGCTGCATCCAATCGATACGATTTACAACACCATTATGTGTAATTAAAACCCCTTTTGGTTGGCCGGTCGTACCCGATGTATACATGACATAAGCCAAATCCGTTGGATGAATTACGATCTGTAAATTGTCTATGGCTTCATAACGGTAAGGTGATTCATCTAAAGCGATCATTTTCATTTTATCGTGAACTATGGGTGATAGCATTTCAATCCAACGAGTTTGCGTAAGCAGCAAAACGCTTTTAGTATCCTTTAATATGTAACGAATTTTTGTTTCTGGAGAATCGGGCTCAATAGGGACATAAGCAAATCCAGCTTTTAGGATTCCTAAAATCCCAATAATCATCTCAATTGAACGCTCCAGACATAGTGTAATCAACCCTTCTGGAGTGTGGGCTACATCTTGTTTGCGTATGTAATGAGCTACCTGATTTGCAAGATGATTCAATTCTTCATAGGTAACCATACAATTATCGTAGGTTACAGCCACATGATGAGGAGTTCTCGTTACTTGCTCTTCAAATAATAAGCCAATTGTTTTATCTTCAGGGTAAAAACTGAAAGTATCATTCCAATCATAGATCACTTGCTGATAGTCATGCGCAGTCAATAAATGAATGGCATGATGAGGGAGATGTAAAATTGCAGGCAATTGTTGTAAAATATGCAGCATTAATATCAATAATTGCTCTGATTTTTCATCGCTGATGCAGTTGTTGTCATAGGTTATTTTGATTGAGAAATAATTTGTGTACTCATAGATTGTGAGCATAATTGGATATTCAGATCTCTGAGTGACGGCTTGCAAAGATACAGTAGGTAAATAGGAGGAATCTATTGAAGGTTCTAAGAATTGCCAATGTTCAAATACAAATAAAGTATGAAACAGTCTTTCTCCTTCAGGTTGTATGCTTGATAAATAGACGTAACAATAATCATTGAACTCTATTTGTTGATTTTGGATAAATATTAAAGTGTCTTTAATGGATACTGAATTTTCCCAATTTACTACACATGGGAGAGTATTGATATAAAGACCTACACTTTGCTCAATATTTTCAATTGGTAGGGATCTACCGGAGACCGTTGTACCTACTGTTGTTTGTATATCACGTGTATACACATTAAGTATTTTATGCCAAGCAAATTGGAAGAAAGAGCTAATAGTGATTCTTTCACTTTGAGCAATGTTTTTTAGTTTTTGATGTTCCGTCCCTTCAATATTAATAGAGTTTTCTTTTGATTGTTTCGCTTTTTGAGTGGAGAGCATTTTTGTGGAGTAAAAAAGATTGGGGTCGCTTGTATAATTAATATTTTCAATCTTTTTTTTCCAATACTCTTGTGCGGAATATTGGTTCTTTGTAATGTACTCCTGAGCATGAAGATAGGCTGAGTCATGAAAAGTTAAGACCTTTCGATTATGTATCAAAGTGATGTAATAATCATGCAGCTTCTGTAAAAGTATAGACTCACTCCAAGCATCTGTAATGATATGATGGAATGTTTTCAACAAGGTATAATGTGTATTACTTTGTTTGATTAAATTTAATCGTAATAAGGTTGGTTGTGTTAGATCAAAGGCAATGGCCTTGTCTTTTTTCTGAATAGAGGCTATGGCGGATATTTTATTTTTTTTGCTTGATATGTCGTGTTCAACCAAATTTAACTGACCTTGTTTCATGATGATTTGTAATGGAATTTCATCCCAATTAAAACAGGTTCGCAATATGGGGTATGTCTTTAAAATTAAATCCCAGGCAGAACGAAAACAAGTAATATCTAAAGAGTAGTGATATTCAAAAATACTCTGTATACAGTAAATATCATCTGAAGGGTCCAGAAGCACTTGATAAATAAAACCCTGCTGGAGGCTATTGGCGGGAAATATGGCTTCAATGTTCGACATATTTATTACTCTCCTGTTTCTGTTTCTGCTTCTACTTCGAATTCTGAGGAATACTGCAAATGTAGTTTTTTTAGTAGGACCTGACTGATTTTTCCGGCCACTGCCATAGACGAGTCAAGTATACCTTTTTTGATTGTGAGTGAAGGAAGTAAAGTTATTGCAGTCAATAATTGGTCTTTTTTGTTTAATAATACCTCTGCCAATTCTACAATGGTTGGATGTGCAAAAATTTCGCTGACTCGAAGTAACCTTGGATAAGAAGCATTAAATCTAGAAACGATAAGGGTGACCATCAGAGAGTTCCCCCCTAATTCAAAAAAATTATCATGGATACTAATATTTTTTGTACCAAAAACATCTATCCAAATTAATCGCAGCAGGTGCTCTATTTCATTGACAGGTCTATTTTCCTGGGTTTTGTTTTTTGGGGCTTGGTGATGGTTTAGAAGAGCAGCTCTGTCAATTTTACCATTGATTGTCATTGGTAATTTATCAAGAATTGTAAAGTCGTTAGGCTGCAAAAAATGAGGTAATTTCTTATGAAGAAATTGTTTTACTTGTTTTTTTACTTGTTGACTTTTTGGTGAGGGGAGGTGTTGAGCTACCCCCTCATTGAATAATGAGCGATGAAAACGTGATTTTCCTGTTTCAGATGAAATATGTTCAGACCGATAGAAAATTTTATAATGTTTGCCATCTTTTTTGACCACCTTCCCAGAAAGCATATAGTCGCATGAACGTGAAGTGGAACTGACCGCACTTGTTGTTGTTAATAGTATACGATCACCCGCATGAACTTGGTAATGGCGATCTAATACGAAAACCATGGGAGGAACCATAAATTCATCCATTTCTGCATCAAATATGAGTGAATCATCCATGATTATGGATGTCCAAAAGATAAAACTATTGAGACGTCCCGGCCGAGTGATGTCAAGTACAATCTCTTGTGACGATGTTGTTGCAATGTCCTTCTCAAAAATTAAATGTTCAAAAATTGATTTATTTGAGAGCATGTATTTAGGGGAAAAATTTAATAAGCTAAAGCGTAAATCAAAAGTATGCTGCTCATTTTCAAAAATTCTTTTCGTGTAATATGAACTTATTGGGGATAATTTCGGTTTTTTTACTAAGTGATCAGGGAGGCATGCTGCGACAATATGTGTCTTTGATTCAGAAGGTAATATTTTAGAGTTTGATTTCAAACAATGCTCTTTGACAAATTGGTTAATTGGAATAACCCCTTCTGAGCTTCCTATCAAGCCAATTAACTGCGAAACACATACATCTATTTTTTCTGGCAGTTCTATAAAACGGATGTCTCCTAAAATTAATTCAATTTTATTTTCTAGTTTTTCGCGCTGTAGTAAAGCTAGGGCCTGTTGATACGCTGACTCTAAGCATTCTACGGCATATACTTTTTTTGCCCCGCATGCAACGCAAAGGCGAGCTAAAAAAAGATCTTTTCCAGTTCCAACATCCAAAATAACTTTGTTGGGCACATATTTAGTAAAAGCGGTTCGGTAAAATAGTTCTCGAGTTTTATTTTTGGTTAATGTTTCATAAATAAATTCATCGTAAAACCCATAATCGGACACAGAAGGCCACCAGAGAGGACTTTTCTGCTCAAAAAGAAGCCTAATTGACTGTATAGAATCCGGTTCGGCGACAGATTTTTTTAATACAGCAAATGCTATCAAAGTGTCTTCTTGAGTAGTGGATACACGATTTACTACCGCACAAGATTCAACGAGAGGATGTTGAGATAGTTGGGCTTCTAGTTCTTGTATTTCAACTCTCAGTTCATTGTAGCAATGTATTGTGGGAAGAACAGTGCATTCAGTTGGAATATAGCCAGTGAACAATAATCTATTTTTTTGCCATTTCTTAATTACATCATGATTATTTATTTCACCTGCCACAAGAATTTTTTGAAGACAGTTAAGTTCTTTGTCTTCTATTTGTGAAAGTAAGTTTGGTGGAAATATAGCAAAAGAAATGCCATGTTGTGATAAATAACAAGCATTAGCTAATGGGTCCTTTCGTGCCTCTTCAGGTATAATACATAACATCGCACCGGTAAAAAACGTAATAAAGATTTCTAATACGGATGCATCAAAGGCAATAGAAAAGTGTTGCAAAATTTTTTCTTGTTTTCCCAATGACAAATGAATCTGAATGCTATTGATAAGACGGAGTACATTATAATGCGATACCATGACCCCTAGAGGTTGGTCCTTTGTTCCAGAAGCATATATAGCGTATGCTAAATCGGTTGACTCGCTACGAAGTTTTAAATTCGTTGTTATATTAGATTCATAATTATTTTTGTCCACAAGAACGCAAGAATCTAAGGCTACATAATCAGTGATATGTTTGATCAAAATATTTTGGGTCAGTATTAATCCGGGGTTTGTCTCTTGTAATATGTGAGCTATTTTGTCTTTATCAGTTCCTGGATCGATAGGGACATATGCTCCTCCAGCCTTTAATACCCCCAGAATGGCTATTATCATATCAATACCACGCTCCATATAAATCACAATGAAGGGATTTGAGGGCGAAGTATGATATTTCTGACGGATTTGTCGTGCGAGTTGATTCGCATGAATATTCAACATTTTGTACGTTAGTATTTCCTCTTCGTGGATGACAGCAATTTGATGAGGTATACGTTTTGCTTGTTCTTCAAATAGTCCATGCAAGGTTTGATTTCTAAACTGATTATTTGTTGGTAGTAAATCTTGGGTTGCTTGTTGATTAGGTTGTGAACTGCTTCGCTTATCGCAGATTGATGTGCTTACTTTAGTATCCATCCGTAGATAACCTCCTTTGTTTGTTATTTTGCTGCAGAAGTGTAGGACTTATTTGAGCTCAAGGTTCTGTGTACCTATTTTTTCATGGCTGCATGTTAAAGCTACTGTTAGAGAATACATATCTACTATGTTGTGCACAATAGAAATATTATAAAGAGTCAGAAATAGATGTCGATGACATTGATTTGTTGAAATGAAATTCGTGAAATATGTTGAAATTCGTGATTTATATTGCGTATGATGTAGCTTGAATTGTTAAAACTAGTATTCCTACATCAGTTCGTATTGGGATTTATTACAAGGCGCTGTTATTCATGAAAAATTATAAGGATGTTGTCGTACGCTTTTTAAAAAATAGCGAGCGCCGTATTGCCTCGAATGAAAAAACTTTGCCTTTGGTCATCGAAGCCAAAACTATAAACACATTTGATTTTTTAAAACAATTTGTTGTATTGAATTCTGAAAAAATTATTCATGATGTATCTGCATATGGTGCGATACTGTTTCGTGGGTTTGCCATTAAATCAACGAAGGAGTTCGAGGAAATCATTTTATCTATTGATCGAATGAAGGGTATTAGTGATATTTTCATGTCCGAGCCTGGTCGGACACGCGTGGATAATCTGAAGTTTGTTTTTCATACTAATAGTTTGGCTAAGACTGGGGGCGGATTTAGATTACCTTCATGGCACAGTGAAAATTTTTTTCTTCCAGATGTACCGCATTATATTGCTTTCTGTTGCTTCCTTCCTCCCAAGTTAGGTGGTGAAACTGGTCTGCTTAATATGAATAAAATCTTTGAAGAATTAGATGTAGAGACCCAACATTTATTAGAACGTAAGGCATTTTGCTATAGTACCTGGTCTGTTACGTCGATCGCACATAGATATAAAATGTTAGCTAATAAAGTAATTGATGTTTGCTCGGATTTTGGACTTGATGTTAGAGGTGACTTTGTCTATTTACACAAACCAGCCGTATTAGAGCATCCACTAACCAAACGAAAATCCTTACAAATTAATTTTGGGGCAATACCAAACTTACACCCATTTTATGTTAAAAAATTTTGTAAGAACTACATGGGTTTTCCATGGTTATTACATAGAATGTTATGGAGCAGTCAAAAAATATATACTTTTTTCAATTATTTTTCGATATTTGCTTATCATCCATCGCTCTTTTTTTTGATATTAAAAAAAAGAAAAGAGCATATTAAAGTACAATACACCCAGAATGAAAATTCTTTAAATCAAGTTTTCAGAGAGAAGAAGAATCTTGCTTTATTGGCAAACTTGATTAGCAAACATCAGGCATCATTTACTTGGAAAGAGGGAGATATTTTGTTAGTTGACAATACGTATATTGCCCATACAGGGATGCCTGGTTTTGGTGCTAGAAAAATCAGAGCTTTAATGTGTAATCCATTAAAAATTGATTATTCGGCCACTGCTTCAGGTATCCAAATCATTGGCACCTCGGAGGCTGCAACTTTGGGGAGTCTTGTTGGATGATATAATTATGATAAGTGATACTTTTCATGCTGATTGGAAGGATCGTGCTTGGATATGAAATCCTCTCGCACCTTTTAATGTTTAAAAATCCGGGTATCTTTATCCCCTTCGCGGTAGCACTTTAAGTGTTACTCTTTATTAAGGACAGAAATGATATACAAAACTGCTACTTCGGCTTTTTTGGTTTTTTTTCGGATTCTAAACTTTGCTGGCAATATTAGAGCAGCGCAGAGTGTATCAATTACTGCACACTTTAAAGCGCAGATTAGCCAATAATACGCAACGCATGTGATTTTGGTTTTTTAGAAGGTTTGATTTTTTCGGCATGTATAATTGAAATTACAAGGATGAAAGCGAGATGATAAAACATACGCGCGTGCTAATTATTGGTGGGGGACCAGCGGGCTCTATAGCTGCATCGTTATTAGCTAGAGAAAATATTGAGGTTACTATATTAGAAAAAAGTAAATTTCCAAGATATCACATTGGTGAATCTCTTTTAAACATGAATCACATTTTTCAATTTATAGGTTTAAAAGAAAAAATGGCTCAATATGGATTCGTGAAAAAAAATGAGGGGTTTTTTAGGATTTTACATGGCGTTAAACCAGGATATATTGATCTAGCTACTAGTGATGAATCTGCATATCATGTTGTTCGCTCTGAATTTGATAAACTATTATTGGATCATGCAAGGGAAATGGGCGCCAATATTTTTGAGGAAATGTTGGTTACTCATGTTTCCTTTAAAAACGACAGACCTGTATCAGTAGATTGGGAGTCTGCTCAGAGCGAAAGGGGATCTATCACATTTGACTATCTTATTGATGCCACAGGATTAGCAGGAGTTCTTTCTACCAAATATTTAAACAATAGAATGTATCATGAGACATTTGCAAATATTGCATTGGGTTCTTACTGGGATAATTATAAAGACTATATCGATGATGAGGGAAGTAGCCATCAAGGGGCTTTTGCCATGGAAGCATTGATTAATGGTGCCGGATGGTCATGGGCAATACCTTTACATAATAATACATTGAGTCTTGGTATGGTTATTAACCAGTCTTTTTACACACATTTGCGAAATGAATTAGTAGATAACGATGCAATTTACAATCACCTATTATCTTTATGTCGGGATATTCATCCAAGACTTAGTGACTCAAAACAAGTTGACAAGGTTAGAGTTTGGAGAGATTACTCGTACGTTGCGCGCTCTTTTTCTGGTTCACATTATCGTATGATAGGTGATGCGGCTGGGTTTATTGATCCATTATTTTCCTCAGGGGTGCATTTGGCTGCTATTGGTGCATTATCTGCGGCAGCATCGATTTGTGAAAGCATCAATGGTGAACGGCTTGAACGAGATTGTGCTACTTTTCATGATAACTGTTTAAGATTAGCCTATACGAGATTTCTTTTGATTGTTGCTAGCTTTTATCCACAAATTCAAACGCAAAATGCTTTGGTGATGCCAAAAGTTAGAGAAAAAGAGTTACAGAGTATTTTTACGTATATACAACCCATAGTTTCTGGTAAAAGTGATATTCAAGACTGTATATCCTCAGATGAAAAATTGGCCACAGTTATCGATGGCCTGAAAGAAATATCTTTTGCGATCTATAATATAGAGGGCTATGATCCTGTGTTAAAACAGAAATTTAAAAAACTCGTTGAGTCCGTAAACTCGAAGTTTGATTATAAACAATTTATGGTCGATAATCAATATATTCGATTACAACAAGGTAATTTAGGAATATCTATGTTGGATGAAATCATAGCTTAGGATCGCGCCCGAAATGGTTTTGTCGCAAAAGCTTTCTTGAGCGACAAGCGGACTTATTCTGGACGAGCTTATGCTGAGAGCCCATGGAATTGTTCAAAAATTATAATTCAGTCTGACTGTTTGTGTTGCCTTTTACGCAACATGTGATGTAATTCAATGCCTGATAAAGTTGCCTCTGCGGAGTGAAACGCTTTAAATCCCTTCATTGGCTTGGTGATTTTTTTAATAAATCGATGGTCTTGTTCAACAATATTATAGAGATATTTGATCTGCCTCACGGTTAATTGAACGAACATCCCACCGAACATAAACAGCAGGGCCAGTGTTACATTTATAGTGTCTATTCCAGCTTTATTAGCGCCGTTTTTATCCATTGTGACTTTATCTGGTAATCCACTCGACCCAATTGCTTTTTCGAAAAATACCCTTGCAGCAGGCTCATCTCGCTTTTCAGACAAGATAAAGTCAACTGTTTGGCCTTCTTTATCAACGGCGCGATACAAGTATAGCCATTGCCCTTTTACCTTAATATAAGTCTCGTCCATGCGCCAAGAAATACCGATTGGTGTTTATAATGCTTGCGAAAAGTTTCTTCCAGTTGAGGCGCGTAATGAATGACCCAGCACTTGATGGTGGAATGATCAACCTTCAGGTCCCGCTCAGACGCCAGCTCTTCAATGTCACGATAGCTTAATGCGTATGCTACGTACCAGCGAACTAGCATTAAAATCATCTCTTTTTTAAAATGGCGCCGTTTAAAATTGGACTTTGAACAAAACGGCATGCAAAAAGATGCATGCTATTCTGTCCAAATAAGTTTAGATCGGACCTATTTATAGGCCAATAATATCAACGACAATCGGCTCATTTTGTAAAAACATTTACAATCAGGACAATTAACGATCTAATTATGAGGGATAGATCTGAAATTTCTTGGACAAAAAGACATGAGGCTCTTTTCATGTCTTTTTGTCCAAAGT
>JAUYQG010000086.1 GCA_030695645.1 Legionellaceae bacterium | reverse complement strand
TCGTTAAACCCCATACACAAACGGATCCCGATTTTCATAACCCTTACAGCTATTTGAAAATAACGGCAAAATCAGTCAGGCAAGAGCTGCTTAAAAAATGGACCCTCTGTATCAAGTAACAGGACTCAATTTATTCATAGAATGATTGGATTTTCAGAAAATACTGGATTGCAAATACACCTGATTTACTACCCACCGTATCACAGTAAATAGAATCCTGTTGAGCGATGCTGGAGCAACCTAGAAAGGCATTGGAATGGGGAAATAGTAAACTCGGTTGAGAAGGCCATAAAATGGGCATCAACCATGACTTGGAACGGGTCTCGTTTAGGAACCCCCAAAAATGCTCAGCCTAAAAATTAAGCATTTTTCCAGAAGTGCTGTTTTATATGTTTTTCGATCTCATGCGCCAAAGCGACAATATCAATAATACCTGCGCTCTTTTTAAAATTGTATTTTCCTGTGAACGCAATATGCACCCAAGCAATCGGTGAAATCCGTGCAAATTCCGCAATAATCTCCTCACTGACGCCCGCCTTGATCATGTTTTCATACACGGCGTTTAAAATCATGCTGTTATAAGCAATGATGCAATTTGCAATAAGCCGTACAGCATGAGCGCTGACGCGATTGTCGATAATTTTCTTCCCTTTGAAAATACCATGATAAACTTTTCGAATTAAACCTTGTAATTGATGATAGGCCTCGGTTCGATTTCTAGCGGTGCGTATGGCTTGTCGTAAGCTCATATTATCAATTAAATTCAAGACATGTCTGCTCTTTAAAATCTTATTGTATTCATAAAGAGCCTTTCTCAGTCCATCATAACGAGCATATGAGTTAAGTTTTCTGACAATGGTGCTCTGGGTATTTTCTTGTAATAACAAGGACAGTAAAACTCGCAGGATCCCTCTTTTATGCGATTTGATTCGATTGGTGTTGATAACTCCTTTTGGGCGCAAAATACCAGTATAAGTGTCTACTGGCTTCACTGAATATAAGTTATTCGCAGCCTCTCGGATATTTTTAATGCTGGGAACGTACTCTACATTAATTGAGTCTAGAAAAACAAAATTCAGTTGATTCAGTGAATGATTATCACCAGTTACCATCGTAATATCTATATCAGTCTTATTTCCAGATAGAATGTCATATAATGAATGGCCCTCGTATTCATTTGGGCCGATATTTTTGGCGTTCACTGCAACGTTGTTTGCAACAAGCGTATATATAGATATCCCGGGTGGCTTTCCCAAAAATTTTTTGGAGTACCTTGATTGAATTGTGCTTTCACTGGTCGGCAATTTTTGTCCATCAGCATCGGCTAGTATCTGGTTGTTAATCAAGTTCCACAATTTAAAGATTAGCAAAGCATGAATTAAATTGCTGACAATATCATTCGCTGCGCACAATGTCCCTACACGGATAAAATCCTCTTGAGTTGATCGTAACAAACTGTAACTCAGATCAGACATATCCGACATTTTTTGCATACTAATCCCAAAAGCATTCGCCATGAGACAAGCATTTATTGGCAGCGGTTCAGGTTTTTTCTTTTTATTATAACGATGTTTCATGTGAGTAAATGCGCTCCACATATCAGCATGCTCGCCAATAAACATGATAATATCTAGGAGGTCAACTTTGGGTACATTATTAAAAAACGCATCATCAAGATCTTCCTTGCTATCATAGCGCAAACTCCAATCCTGCTTGCCTGTTTGTGTTTCCTTTGTCTTGAAACCTGTGTTTTGTCCAAGTTTGATTCGTTCTGTAGTTGTATCCCATGCTGTATCCAAGGAATCAAGTGATGCATCCAAATGTTCATCACAAAATACTGCCATTAAAGGATAACCAAATTCAGTGGCAATTTTTTCAATATCATCGACCATATGCTCATCAATCAGATCATGATCAATATCACAATAAGAAATACTGTCATTGCAGCAAAGCCGCCCCTTGTCCAGATGATGATACATTTTTCGATATACATAAAATTCAAACAAATGAGGATCAACGCTCTCGTCATCTGGATTTCGTTTTAAGTAGGCCAGCATTTTTTCTGGGATAGTGGCTTTTATATCATCTGGCAATTTAAATACAGCTGGTGTTTTACCACTGCCATAGTGATTTTTTATTAACGTCATCAAACGTACGATTTTGTCCTCTTCCTTGTAAAATATCCATGGTACAGCCAACATAATGGGGCGGAGATAAAGAGCGAACGTCCTTGATGATTTTGCATAAAATTCCCACAAGGCCGCTTTTTTATCAAATGACTTTCCTCCTAAAAATTGCGCCAGCACAGAAAACTGGGCAACGGGTAAAATATTATAGGCTTGTTTGTCCTGTTCTTCTGGGGTGAGTGTTTTATCACGTTGTGGGTACCACATGAGAAATTGTGCTAACTTTGGCATCTCAACAACCATTTTTGCACCATATTCCATTGCAGCATTATCAGCATATTCCTTACCATCAACAATGATGGATCTGGTATGATAGCTAAAACTTGTGATTAGATTATCCATCATCTGTTGATACCGGTGATGGATATAGCAAATAATCTGTAGCCATTGCTTTGATTGATGCAATTGCCGGGTACGTGACGGTGCATACTGATCTGCCAAATCCGCGTAATAGCGGACTGCATTTTTTGATATTTTAAGGGTAGGTATAAATTCTTTGGTAAATTGATACAATTCAGTGATATCAAGAGCCTTATCAACTTCAGCTTTGACAGATGCGTACTGAAAATTTTTTTGATCAGCGCGTATTACGTTTAGTTCCGCTAAACCATCCCCTTTTGAAACTAATGCAATTAATTTTTTCTGCAGTTCATCTGGAACGAGTTGCATAAGATCATCAAGGCGTTTATCTTCAGCTGCGAACGATCTTGTGAACAGGTCTTGTAATGTCCGATAGGTTGGTAAAATAATATGCTGGTTATCAAAATAAGCCAGTAATTGGCGCAAGGTATCATGCCCTTTTGGATAAAAACGTAATAACTCACAAAGGTGAATTTCTGTTACAAGTGCTAGCTGACTGGACCATTCTTTATAATTAAACAATTTGAGAATCATTTGTTTTTGCAAGCTGATAGAGTTGCGCGCAATGCTACCTACCATGTCAAGATTGGGCTCATTGAAAAAATGATTCAGGAGAAAAGTAACATCATCGTTAACCTCGTCAAGATTAAATGAAAAAAATTGATGTTTTGCTTTAAAATATCCAAGCTGCAAAATAAAATACAAACGTGTCTTGGTGGTGGTTAACTGATCTAATGCATCCAACTCGGCTTTATTTAGGTCGAAATAAAGTATCCGCTCTTCTTGATTAAAAATCGGCCTAGCATAAAGTTCGTCAATCTCAGCTTCTGACAATAAATAAAGACGTTTTAGGTTGGTCATGTGGGTTCAAAAAAACGAGGGTTTGGATGGACTGAATGTTCAGTCAACAAAAATCGCATTGTACGCTGATTTTTGGTAATATAAAGCGGTTCAATAAATCTTGGTACAAAATATCGTTTTTCGGTTAGTAAAATGGACTAAAATGTATGAAAATTGGATATGCACGTATTTCAACCAAAGAGCAATCTTTGTCCATGCAGGTTGATGCACTTAAAAAAGCCGGTTGTGATCAAATTCATGAAGAAATTGCTAGTGGTGCAAAAACGGCAAGACCTGTGCTTGAAGAGATTATGCGAAATATTCGGGAAGACGATATTTTGGTCGTTTGGAAATTGGATAGGCTTGGTCGGAATTTGGCCCACCTCATCCACTTAACCAATAAACTGATTGAGAAAAAAGTTGGCTTGATTAGTTTGAACGATCCGATTGATACATCAACCGCGCAAGGTAGGATGGTTTTTGGTATTTTCGCGACGTTGGCAGAGTTTGAGCGTGAATTAATTCGTGAAAGAACACAAGCAGGATTAAAATCAGCGCGTGCACGTGGAAGAAAGGGAGGGCGTCCTAAAGGAATGTCCCTGGCTGCAATAGAAAAAGCAGCAATCGCAGAAGCACTATATAAAAATGGGAGCATCCCCGTGAAAAAGATTGCTGAGCAATTGGGTATTTCAAAAACCACTCTGTATTTATATTTACGATATAGAAATGTTTGTATTGGAGAAAAAATTGAAAAATGAGCGAACGGAGCATTTTTTATCACAGCATTTTGTTGATGTTGTTGCGATCAGCCATAAATTGATAGAATTATTTAACCAAAAATATGATACACATATACCACCAATGACGGCATGTCTTGGATTTGCCACAAAAAATAATTTTATTGGTCAGCCATTAGCTGGTTACGATTTCCCCGACGCAGTTAATATTGACTTTGAAAAAATTGATATTAGATCACACATAGAGACAACGGTAGAACATCTTCGACATAATGAAAAAATGCAAAACTTACCTTATTTTGCACTTGTAGCAAAACCAATGTTGCATAGGCTGGTTGCGCTGCATATTTATCTGTATCAAACGCAAGGATGGTGCTTCAACCTTTATGATACTCTTCGATTTAAAGATACCATTAAAAGAGATCAAGTCAGTAATCCAGATAACATAAGCTTCGATGAGTTTATTGAACAAAACGATTTAAATGAAACGCCGATTCCACTCGCTCAAAAAGAACGTTATTTGCCAAATTTAACATCTCTACGTGATTTAATTACCAATGGCTATCTTATGGTTCCTACGCGAGCAACAGATAAGTGGTCTTATCACTGTCGTGGAGATGCCGTTGATGGCGCATTATTTAACATTAAAACAGGAAAACCTGTTTGGGTATTAAGTCCGATCAGTTTTATGCATCCCCTTTCAGGATGGGGACCATCTCAACTTGGCTCATTTGAGCCTTCATCAATTTACAGTGAAAAAGATTACTTTAAGTTTTTTGAAGCATTGGCTCAACAAAACATGCTAGGAAGCATTGCTGATTTTTATGAGCAATGTACTCAAAAAAAATTCTCCATGGCGAATTTAGATAATATTATAAAAGAAGGATTCAGTAATCGAGAGAATTTTAAAGTTGCATTTGAACAGTTTGGATTTTTTCCATGGGCAACTGAAAATTGGCATTTAACGTTAAGAGATGAGTGCTATAACTCTTCTGATTTGGAAATACTTAACTTGTTGCGAGAAGATCCACTTGTTGGTGAGCACAGTTCAGATTATTTTGGACTAAATGCAACAAATGAGTACGCGATAGAAACTTATCCTCTCGTCGTTGATTTGTTATTAACAATCCCAGATTTTTATCAATATAAACATAGTAAAATGATGGCATTGTTGTCGAAAAACTTATCTTTTTTTCAACGAATTGAAAATGATTATTTACAGGACAATCGCCATAAGGATGCAAATATTCAACACGAGTATGATAAACGATTTGGCTTAGTATTGACTTAATCGCACTTAATTTTAGACAACAGAAACTAGCTTATGGTTTCAATAATTAGGTTGTATAAGAGGACTTAACAAATGAAAACGATTGGTATGATTGGCGGAGTGAGCTGGGAATCAACTGTTCTTTATTATAAATTAATTAATGAATCTGTGCGTCATCAACTGGGCGGATTAACCTCAGCTAAGCTAATGATCAATAGTCTTAACTATCAAGAAATTGTTAACTTGGAAAATGATAATGATTGGGAAAAAGTTACAACAATATTATCTCATAGCGCACAAGTATTAGAGCAAAGTGGTGCGGATTTCATTGTTTTGTGTTGCAACACCTTACATAAGGTGGCATCAAAAATTGCATTAAGTACATCAATTCCTTTTGTTCATATTGCAGATGCAGCAGGATTTGCTCTAAATCAAGCGAAAATCACCAAGGTCGGACTGTTGGGAACCCAATTCACAATGGAAGATGGATTCTACGGTGATCATTTGATGCATAAATTTAATGTTGATGTAATTGTTCCTGACTTAGAAATGCGAAAAAAAATAGATGACATTATTTATAAAGAGTTGTGCGTTGGAAAAATTTTTGATGAATCAAAAGATATACTACTACAGGCCATACATGCTCTGACTCAACAAGGTGCCTCAGCCATTTTGTTGGGGTGTACGGAGTTAGGGATTCTTATTCAGCCAGAAGATTTCCATCTTCCTATTTTTGATACGACCAAGTTACATGCGGAAAAAATCGTATCAATTGCGCTCTCAGACAAAACTTAACGGTTATCTTTGTCCAAAGGCAGTTATTTTTGGCGCTTTTAGTGTAAGTGTTGGATAAAATGAGCCATTAATACAACATTTAATTTGTGTAATTTTAAGGCTGAGCATTTTTGGGGGTTCCTAAACAGGACCCGTGGAAGGGAATCAAAGCCTCTGTTAGCTTAATTGATAAAGTGTATGAAAAAGGAATTTCGCGTACCAAGAAAGAACTGGCGAAATATCAAACGAAAATTAAGCGCTCTTCAAATTTACCAACATGGGACGTTAGAATTTTTCCTGCCTATCCGGTTCTCACTGTGTGAAGTAGGTGGGCAAAACGAAGCGTGTCCATCATGCCGGCTCCGAACGGGTGGGCACGCTACCGCTTTGCCCACCCTACACTCTGCCGTTATGGGTATATTATTAAATTTGAGATCCC
>JAUYQG010000083.1 GCA_030695645.1 Legionellaceae bacterium | reverse complement strand
CGCCAGACCAATAAGCGTATTCATAAGCAGACATCGATTGAATGAAATGTCGCGCCAAATCTCGCGTATCGGTTTGTGAAGAGATGAGCTTGCTCACTAAGTGAGGGTATTGTTTTAACATCGCTTCTGCTTTGTTTTGATGTAACTGCTCGCCCATTCGAGGCACGTCATTCCGAACGCAGTGAGGAATGACGTGCCTCGAATGGGCGAGCAGTTACTCTACTTCTTAAAAATAATGCGGATATTAACCTTAGAAATGGACGAAATAAAACGGCGAAGGAAGTATGGGATACCCATCATCCTACACGACCAAGTCCATTTGTTTCATCACAACATCTGGCCTCGGTCATGGTTTTGTCATCCCCTTTCAGCATAGACGAGCGGGGCTCAACCTTGCTGAACCGAGACAGAACAACCATGACTGAGGCCAACAATTCACTACGGTTTTTTTCAGGGAATACCGTGCCCTCTAATTCGACAGAGCTTCATCATGACATTGATGTAATTGAAAAATATGATAATCCGATCCGTTAATTTGACGCGAACATGACAAAGAGAGTGCTTATGCCAACAATAGCCATATTAGATATTGATTTAACGTTGATTTTCCCTAGCGAAGATGGCGATTTCTACAATGAAGAGCTGCTCCAAGGATTAGGTCATGCTAACATCCACGATATTTATTTGTTTACCGACATGCTTTGTCATGGATCGGCACTGCGTCAACGACATAAATTGATTACTTATTTGCAACAACAAGGATTTACAATACATGGTGTTTTAGTCCCTGCAGATATCCTTGGATCGACAACTCCCGACATTATTGAAATATTTTACCAACGATTACAGAATGCAGACATTTTTCTTCAAAATATGGCGCATCCTCCTCAAATAAAGATTATTCAGGATATTCTAGCCGAAGAATATTTCACTGCTATAAAAACGCTTATTGATTCACCCAATCTACCCACATGGGATAATTACTTTGACCAAGCTTTAAAAGCTTATCTAATCGAGGAAGAACGTATACTATCATTGCATGCTGATTTTATTTTAAATCGCTCGGCTGAATTACATCAGAATTTTAACTATTCAGAAGAGCAATGCATGATTTGGGCTCGAGAAGAAAAGCTCGAAAAAGAACCAAAATCACCTGAGGAGCAACAACGTCTAAAAACGACAATGCCTCTAGATTTATTGCTGAACTAATATCTATATTTCGATTGCGTAAAATTACACCAACAGCGTCACTCCCCAACGAAGTTGGGGCACTCATGTTTGAACAATTCTTACAACAACATGGAGACAAATTTGAAAAAATGATTGTGTGCGATGATAAACCTGTCGTATTAAAACATGTAGAGCGCATTTTACCTACAGAAAAAAAACCATGCTTGGTAACAGTGCATGTAAATCCCAGAGAAGTAGTTAATAATAAACATGGGGTGAAATCAGATAAACCCGCAGCACGTTATAGTCAACGATTTTTATCGCATCACCCCGCTTATCGGAAATACGACCAAAGGAGATCACGAAAATTGATTAAGGCTGATTATGAAATAGATCGCTACGTCACCGGTGCTGAAAATTATTCAGCTACCAAGATTGGTTCGATTAGTGCTTTCTTCTCTGCAAACAATAAAGTGGAACGTCAAAACTCACTGCTAGAATTTAAAAATCACTTTCAAAACTATGAAAATGCCTTGATTGCGGAAAAAGATAGCTTAAAGACCTTTGTCGTTCATTCTGCACGAAACATGCTTACCCACTTTAAGCCACGCAGCTGGGGGCAATATGAAGACTCTCTCCAATACATCGTCCTAACGTTATTAGCGAGACATCCTGCTTGATGATAAGGTTAGTCTAGATGCAAAAAAATGGTTGAAGAGTGTTTTTAATTTATAAGACATTTAACCCGACACATATTTACTGTGTGTCGGGGAGGCTTAGAGGCGGAACTATTTAATGGTCTCTTTTCTTCTTAAGAATGGCATTTCATTCATCGATAAAAAAGATGTCATTGGATTTGCCGCTGAAGGTGCTTATAAAACAGGGTGGTCTAGAGTGACAGAGGCTTTTCATTATAAACATATTGGAAATTGCAACTACAACATCCACAATATGAAAATATCGCATGCAGGAGTCAAACTTTTCCAAGAGTATGTAACTTATGATATCAATACAAAACCCTCTATTATTTATATAGAAGGCATACCTGGTATGGGTTTTTCATATAACGTTGAATGGTATGACAATAATTTTGCTCACAAATTGACATGTGCACAACATGAGTATACCAAAAAGACTATCGTAAAATTAATCTTGTTAGCTAAAAGACTTGATTCAGAACAAGAAACCAACGATTGAATTGGGTTCGATGATTTAAAATGATTAGAGTGAAAGAATATGGATCTTAATGGTTTATTGTGTTACAATAAAGCGCTTTATAAAATATAGGTGCCATCATGATAAGTATCTTCAAATTACCGAAAAATGACACGCGACCAACCAAACGAGAGCGTTATCCACGAATATATCCTACAATATCTCCAAAAAATTATCTAAGTAATAGTGTCGTAGATCTACAGCAGATAACGGGAGAGTTAACCATAGAGAACAACATCAAAACGATTAACACCACGATGCGTACCGTCTCAGAGCTAGTCGATAACAATGATACCCATGAGGAAGTCGTGTCTAGTTGTTGTATTGCATTTTAAAGAGAAGCGGGCCCCTAAAAGGAGACAGTGGTGTAGAATAGAAACCATTGTAGTTGGGGTACAACTGTACAGCGAATTAGGTGAACACTTTTCTTGATAACTGCCGTGGAAAATATGGCAGATAGCTCAAAACATCGCAAGTGACTACGTTTATCTGATTTAATAACAAGGTATCTCATGAAGCCTCAAGTCAATTCGGTTGCGCGATCTGTGTCGTTTTTTAATTCTTTAACGCAGGGAATAGAGGTTCCTAAAGCAGTACCTTTAAACACTTCAGACATTAAAAAAATGTACTATATTTATAACCCATATGCTGAATTATCAGACACTGAAGATGTTTTAGATGAGTGCGAGTATGAGCTGATTAGTGATATTGCTCATAAATTAAAAGTATTAGAAGTCGAACAGGATCATGCCATCACAGCTGCAATTTCAACTTACATGATGTCTGATGAGAGAGGGGCCTACCTTCAGGAGCTGACTAAAACTTATAAACAGAACATACAGGATCAATTAAATCAAGGATTAGTGGAGGCAAGGGCTCGTGAGGCTTATGGAACTATTTCTGCTTTATTTATATATGGGGCAAAAGTCGTCGCAAAAGAGAAATTGAGTAAACAAGAACCAGCTTTGATTGATAGTTCCAGGAGTCTAGAGGATGCAGTGGCAGCCAAGACTCAAAATTCTGAAAGACAAAGGATGCTGCATGCTACTAATGCATACCCGGGATTTTGGAAACCTAAATGGCTTCGATGTGAAGACCGAGATACTGCCAGCATAAATCATTGTCAGACAAAAAGTGTAAATACCAAACTTACTTAACAAAAAGACATGAGTAATTTTTCATGTCTTTTTGTCCAATGTTCAGTTATATTGCATGGGTTTTGAAAGAAAACATACCGGCATGCTGTTTCTAGGGGTACAACCCCTATTTCTTTACCAATTTCGTTTCTTGCAATACAAATGCGTAAGCGCAAAGACCAATGGTGGCCATAAAAGCTAATGCGATAAATCCTGCGTGAAACCCATAATTTTTTGTTATGAAACCTGCAATTATGTTACTCAATGATGAGCCAATACCTACGCATAAACCAAGAGCGCCTAATAAAAAATTAAACCTTCCTGTTCCAGTTGCTAAATCAGAAACCATAACTACTGCCACCACCCCAAAAATCCCCGCGCTAATACCATCCAGCAACTGGATAATCAAAAGATAATAGGAATTTTCCGTTATTGAAAATAATAAAGCTCGTAAAATTAAAAAGATAAACGCAAATAAAAAAATGGGCTTGCGTTCAATTCTATTTATTATAAATCCCAAAGAAAAAGCAACGACAACCATAACTAATTGCGCCAGAATAATGCAACCGGCCATTAAAATAGAGTCATTAGCGGGATAAATTTTTGCAAGCTGTTGACCAACCAACGGTAATTGCGCCGCATTAGCAAAATGAAAAACAATCACCGCACTAAAAAAGATCAAAATCGATTTTGATTTTGCAAGCTGTAAAAAGCTGATAGGCGTAGCTTGTATTTCATCTATTCCATTTTGTATAAGAGGCAACGCTCTTGCTACAGAATAGTTTATTTCTTTTGAATTAATGAACGGGATTGGAATTAATGCCATGATAGAAAACATGATGGTGCCATATATTATCCAGGAATGCCCATATAATTGGGCCGATAATCCGATGATTATCATAGCAATGACAGTCCCTGCATGAAGAATGGATTCATTAACACTAACTCTTTTGGGAAATGAATCTTTTCCTACTAAACCAAGCGATATTGCAGCAATTGAAGGCGGAATTAGACTAGAAGCCAGACCAACAAGGGATTGGGCGGCGATAATGGAATATAGAGAAGTTTGGCTTAACAAGATAGTACAGCTTATAGTCATGCAAATACAAGCAAAGGCTATAAGTGATCGCTTATACCGAATAGCATCAACTATTATTCCACTTGGTAGTTGAAATAATGCGCCCACAATACCCGTTGTGGCTAGCGCCATACCAACCTGGCTGGTATCCCATCCTAAATTGGAGCGTAAATAAATAGAGAGTATTGGACCAATCCCACTTTGAATATCGGCAATGAAGAATATCATGAAGCTTAACGCAAACAAACTGCGACTTGATAGTGAATGGTTCACTCAGCCTCCTTGAAGGAAATAAGCATAGATTAATAAATTGATTAACGTCAGAGGTGCTCCTAATTTTATAAATTCAAAAAAACCAAAACCTTTAATACCACGTTTTTCACTATTTTGGATAATAATAATATTGCTGGCTGCACCTAAAATAGATAAGTTACCCGCAATAGTGCTGCCCACCGCTAAAGATAATAAGCTCAAATTAGAATATGAATGATGCATCAGCAGAGGCAAATACAGCGCAACCAATGGAACATTTGAAATAAACTGACTAAGAATGATACTAACTAACAAGATAACTGTAATGTGTGTTACTTCAATGTGTAAATGATTTATATTCGTTTGAAAAAATCCACTATCCCATACACTTTGCATGAGAATGAAAGTGCTTGCGAAAAAAACTAATGTCCCCCAATCCAGTTTTTTTATAAAAATCCATTTTTGTTTGCTCAATAAAATAGGAACAGCTGACATAAGAGCAATGTAACTAAAATTGATTTGAACTTTTGAGTGAATAAAATCCAATACAACCTTGATACCAATCAAAATAATCAACATTGCCAAACTTATTTTCACTCGTGTAACTATATGTGAATCAATAATTGGTGCCGGGATAGGTTTCTCAATAACGATGTTCAAAGCGTCCTTGTAGATAAAGCAAACAAAAAAATAGGTTACAGCCAAATTTAATAATGTTGGAATGGTCAAGTATTTAATAAAAACAACAAACGGAGAAATCATCCCCCCTTTTATCGCTATTAATAAATTTTGTGGATTTCCTATTGGGCTCAAGGTAGAGCCAATTGTTATTGAAAATGCCAAAGCAAATAGTAATGGTTTAATTAATTTTTTATGCGATTTACACAGTTGTAGTATAATTGGGGTACCTATAATGGCTATCGTATCATTCATTAATAGTGCTGAACCCAACCCAAGTATAAAAACAATCAATAATAATGCCTGTTTCCCTGTGCGCGTATAATAAAAAATCTGATCAGTCAAATGCTCTAAATAACCGCTTTCTTCAGCAGCCTGGGAAATTAAAAAGGCACCAAATAAATAAAGCATAAGGTCTGGTTCAATAGCAGCTAGAGCATTTAATGGTGTTATTTTTTGAAATAATAAAGCGAAAATGGCGCCAGCAGCCATAATTCCCCAAATAGGAATAACAATTTTTGTAACTTTGCGCAATGCAATTGTAATGAGTACAATTAGAAGAATAATGACCGCAAATGGCATTCCCTTTTCCTTTGTATTTATTAAAGGTTATTTTCATACTTAACACCATAGAATTTATTATCGCCTATAGTGCTAACCAATATCAATATGCTATATTTTCTTGCCTTACACAACGACCTTTATAATAACCTATTGTTTTCAAAGAAACACCCAAACCCGTAGGTCAAATTGATCGCCAACTCATTGAAGACGAATGGATAAATATCGAACCTGGGCTAGAACCCTTTGTTGAAAAATTTATTTCGTTAGTTACCAGCCAGATCATTCAAATGATCCAGTGGCAGCGATGTTTTATCAACAATACGCTGCAAAACAAAACTGGAGTGCACCTGATTAACACCATCAATGATCGTTAGTTTTTTTAATAAGAAAGATTGATATTCGTCCAGGTTAGCGACGACAACCTTTATCAGATAATCGGCAGATTGTCCTGTAATGAGATAGCATTGTATTACCTCCGCAAGCGAGGAAACTGTTTCCTCGAATTGCTTCATTACTTTTGGATCATTGTTAACCAGGGTAACCGATACCATGATTGTCAATTGCAGCCCTAATTTAGCAGGGTCTAGTAATGCGACATATTGGCGAATATAACCGTCTTCTTCCAGTTGTTTAACGCGGCGCAAACAGGGCGAGGGCGATAGTGCCACCTGATCGGATAATTCCTGGTTACTGATGCGACCATCTGCTTGCAATGCCTCTAAAATTTTTCTGTCAATACGATCCATAAAATGTCACCTTGCTGTAAATTACCTATAATGAGGCACAAAATATCTAAATAACATTGTTTATCGATAAAACATGTCTTTATATTGCTTTTTTCAAGCAATAATCGCAATCATATTTCATTCGTAATTTGCTAAAATAGTTTTAATTTACTCAACAAGGGCGAACTGCCATGAAATGTTTTAATGCATCTATGTATTCATCAGTTATTCAATATGGTTTTGTACTCTTACTCAGCCTTCTCCTTTTATGCCTTGAATTTAGGCGTCTCGGATAATGGCCTGGAACAAATACCAGCCTGACACCAAGGGCGCCAAACCAGGCGCCCTTTTTTTATCTTTGAAAACAGGTGAAGAACATGAAACAGAATACACAAGACAACATTATTATACTGGATACGACATTGAGGGATGGAGAACAAGCCCCCGGTGCGACCATGACGATGATTCAGAAAATTGAAATTGCCAGTGCTCTGGATTGCATGGGCGTTGATGTGATTGAAGCCGGATTTGCTGCTGCATCATCGGGTGATTTTCAATGCATTGAGCAGATTTGCAAGATTGTAAAAAATGCAACGGTGAGTAGCCTGGCAAGGGCAAAATCCGCTGATATTGAAGCAGCTGGATTGTCTGTTAAATCAGCTGTGCGGCCAAGAATTCATACGTTCATTTCAACATCCGATGTGCATTTGAAACATCAATTCAGAATGACACATGACGAGGCACTGGCTGCTATTCGAACATCGGTTCGCACGGCACGTGATTATTGTGATGACGTTGAGTGGTCTGCAATGGATGCAACGCGGTCCAACATTGATTTTCTGGCGCGTGCTGTTGAAATTGCCATTCAGGCTGGAGCACGAACCATCAATATTCCAGATACGGTAGGTTATTCTACTCCAATTGAATACAGTGGCTTGATCAAAGCCATCAAAAACAAAGTGCCCAATATCGATAAAGCGATTTTGTCTGTCCATTGTCATAATGATCTGGGCATGGCTGTTGCCAATTCACTGGCCGCAATCAGTGCTGGAGCCAGGCAAATTGAATGCACCATTAATGGCATTGGAGAGCGCGCGGGGAATGCGGCACTGGAGGAAATTGTCATGGCCATTAAAACCAGACCGGATCAATTTCATTTTACGATGAACGTTGATCCCACACACATTGCAGCGATTTCCCAACTGGTCTCAGCTGCGAGTGGTTTTGTGGTGCAAAAAAACAAGGCTATTGTCGGTGCAAATGCGTTCGCACACGAGTCGGGAATTCACCAGGATGGCATGCTGAAGTGTCGTGAAACGTATGAAATCATGACGCCGGAATCCGTTGGTATCACCCAATCTACACTGAGCATGGGTAAACATTCAGGGCGCGCTGCATTTCGCAATAAATTGACGACGTTGAACATCAATGTTGAAGACGACGTCTTTAGTGAGCTGTTCAAGCAATTCAAAGCATTGGGGGATGCTCAGAAAGACATTTCTGATGCGGACATCATGGCTTTGGTTGATGGAAAATCATCGCCTGTAAAAAGTGAAAAAGGCGTCATCTGGATGGATGGTCAATTTATCCAGTGGCATGATGCACAGGTGCCTGTTTTGACCCATGGCTTGCATTATGCCAGTGCGGTTTTTGAAGGCGCGCGTGCCTACAATGGCAAGGTCTTCAAGTTGAACGAGCATAATGAACGCTTGCATCATTCAGCCCATGAGTTGGGATTTAAAATTCCTTACTCTGTCGACGAATTGAATGCCATTACGGAAGAAATAATTCATAAAAATAATCTGCAGGATGCTTACATTCGACCGATTGCCTGGTGCGGTGAAGAAACCATGAGTGTTGCATCTCATTCGTGCAACGTCCATGTGGCGATCGCGGCCTGGAAATGGACATCCTATTTTTCCGATGAAAATAGCATGAAAAATGGCTTAAAACTGATGTGGGCTGACTGGATCCGTCCTTCACCTGCAACAGCACCGGTCACTGCAAAGGCAGCTGGGTTGTATATGATTGGTTCTTTGAGCAAGAACAAAGCCGAACAGGCCGGGTTTCATGATGCTTTGATGCTGGATTATCGCGGCTATGTTGCTGAATGCACGGGGGCTAACTTCTTTATGGTTAAGAATGGAGTGATTCATACCCCCATCGCTGATTGTTTTTTGAATGGCATTACACGACAGACAGTCATTGCGATTGCGAGACAGCATCATATTCCTGTGATTGAGCGGCATATCTATCCGGATGAAGTTCTGGATGCAAATGAGGTTTTTATTACGGGAAGTGCCGTTGAAGTTGCACAGGTTTCACAGATCGGTGATCAATCTTTTGAGATGGGCAAGATAACCAAAATCATTATTCGAGCCTATGAAAATTTGGTTAGGGGAAATATGGAGTTACTATGAAAACATTATATGACAAGATTTGGGAACAACATCAAGTGTGTGATAAGCCTGATGGCACGTCGATAGTCTATATCGACAGACACTTGATTCATGAAGTGACCAGCCCACAAGCGTTTGAAGGATTGGTCGTTGCGGGTCGGAAAATCCGACGCCCGGAGACCATTTTGGCTGTCAGCGACCACAATGTGCCTACACAAAATCGTCGTATGGGTATAGTCGATGATGAGTCGCGAGTTCAAGTTGACATGTTGCAAGACAATTGTAAGCAACATAGGATCCATTACATTGAGCTGTTGGATAAACGACAAGGGATTGTGCATATCATTGGGCCGGAGCAGGGCTTTACACTGCCTGGTACGACCATTGTCTGCGGTGACAGTCATACTTCAACGCACGGTGCTTTTGGTGCTTTGGCATTTGGTATTGGAACGAGTGAAGTAGAGCATGTTTTTGCAACGCAAACGTTGGTATTAAAAAAATCAAAAAACATGCGCGTGTGTGTCGAGGGGAATATCCCCTTTGGTGTGACTGCAAAAGATATCATTCTGGCGATCATTGCAGAAATTGGTACAGCAGGTGGCACAGGGCATGTCATTGAATTTACGGGGTCTGCAATCAAGGCACTGTCTATGGAAGCCAGAATGACCATTTGTAATATGTCCATTGAAGCCGGAGCACGAGCCGGGTTGATAGCGCCTGATCAGGTAACTTTTGACTACTTGCTTGGCAGACCTTATGCACCGCGCGGTGAACTGTGGGATAAAGCCGTTGATCACTGGCAAACTCTGCATGCAGATGTTGACGCGAATTATGATAAAGGCATCACGCTGCAAGCCAACACGCTTGCCCCGTATGTGACATGGGGAACCAGCCCTGAAACAGCATTGCCGATTGATGCTCACGTGCCTGATCCATCGAAAGAATCCGATCCTGTCAGACGGGATTCAATGGTGCGTGCCTTGGAATACATGGGCTTAACACCTGGTATGCCTTTGCAGGCGATTAAAATCGACAAGGTATTCATTGGTTCCTGCACCAATGCACGTATCGAGGATTTACGTGCGGCTGCCCTGGTTATTCAAGGTCAAACCGTTGCGGCAGGGGTTTATGCCATGGTTGTGCCAGGCTCAGGACTTGTGAAAGAACAAGCTGAAGCTGAAGGGCTGGATAAGATTTTTATTGCCGCAGGTTTTGATTGGCGAGAGCCTGGTTGTTCGATGTGTTTGGCCATGAATGCTGATCGCTTAAACTCAGGTGAGCGTTGCGCATCAACGTCAAATCGTAATTTTGAGGGTCGACAAGGACGCGGTGGTCGTACACATTTGATGAGTCCGGCCATGGCCGCCGCTGCGGCAATCACAGGAAAATTAACCGATGTTAGAATGATAAAGGGAGACCGATAATGCAAGCATTTAAAACAATCATCGGCATTATGGCTTATTTGCCGATTGCAAATATTGATACCGATATGATTATACCTAAGCAATATCTTAAAACGATAAAACGCACTGGATTGGGAACCTGGTTGTTTGCCGAAATGCGTTACGATGAAACGAATCAGCCAAAGTACGATTTCATTTTGAATCACCCGAACTTCCAACAGGCTAGGATTTTGTTGGCTGAGGAAAA
>JAUYQG010000070.1 GCA_030695645.1 Legionellaceae bacterium | reverse complement strand
TTGGACTTTGGACAAAACTGCATGCAAAAAAACGCATGCAATTCCGTCCAAATAATTTCAGATCTGTGAAATTTACAGACATATATTACTGGGTGAAATCGATCTATTTTATGAAAACAGTTGCATATAGTGTAATTAATGAACTTGTTGGGAGTAATGGATCTCAAGTTTCTTGGACAGAACGACATGAGGCTTTTTTCATGTCTTTTTGTCCAAAGTCCAATCCTTAACAAAAATTGCAATTTAAAAGATATCCGTTATAATCCAGACCTAATTAGTACTAGATTCCGATTACGAGGAATGATATGCTGCGCATCAGTAAACTGGCTGATTATGGAACAGTTGTGATGGTGTACCTTGCCAAGCATACAACGCAACTGTGTAACGCTCGCGATATTGCATCGCATACCCATCTTGCTATGCCCACCGTTAGTAAATTATTGAAACGTTTAACGGCAGCTGGATTATTATTGTCTGAACGTGGCGTACATGGCGGGTATCGTTTACAACGCGAGGCGCGAGATATTACTGTAGCTGATATCATTTATGCCTTGGATGATGCCCGCGGTTTAACCGAATGCAGTCATCAACCGAATGAATGCTCGTTACAAAACGTGTGTCATGTTCAGGATAATTGGCGCTTGATTAGTCAGGCAATTGATTCCGCTTTGAATAGTGTGAGTTTGGATGCCTTAGCAAAACCGTCGCTGACGATGACGTATCAATTTGGAGTAAGTGGTGGCTAGACAAAATGAACAATTAAGTACTCTGCTTGAGCAGGATTATCAACATGGTTTTGTAACGGATATTGAAGTGGATTCCTTTCCACCTGGATTAGATGAAGACGTCATTCGTCGATTATCGGCAATTAAAGGTGAGCCTGAGTTCTTATTGGAATGGCGACTGCAAGCCTTTCGACATTGGCAAACGATGCCCCAGCCTGAGTGGTCGAGTGTGCATTATCCCGAGATTGACTATCAGGCGCTATCGTATTACTCAGCACCTAAAAACATGAAAGATGGTCCTAAAAGTTTGGATGAGGTTGATCCTGAATTATTAAAAACGTATGAAAAACTAGGTATTCCTTTGCGCGAGCAAGAAATGTTGGCCGGGGTGGCTGTGGATGCGGTGTTTGATAGTGTTTCCGTTGCAACCACATTTAAAGCCAAACTTGCCGAAAAAGGCATCATTTTTTGTTCCTTTTCTGAGGCCGTACGTGAGCACCCCGAGCTAATTAAACAATACTTAGGCTCTGTTGTACCGTACCGGGATAATTTTTATGCCACCCTAAATTCAGCCGTGTTTAGCGACGGATCGTTTGTTTATATTCCAAAAGGGGTGCGCTGTCCCATGGAGTTGTCGACTTATTTTCGAATCAATGCGGCGTCCACCGGTCAGTTCGAGCGTACTTTAATTATTGCAGACAGTGATAGTTACGTATCTTACTTAGAAGGGTGTACCGCACCGATGCGTGATGAAAATCAATTGCATGCTGCTGTGGTTGAATTAGTGGCGCTTGATGGCGCTCAGATCAAATACTCGACTGTGCAAAACTGGTACCCTGGAGATAAAGAAGGCAAAGGCGGAATTTATAATTTTGTGACCAAGCGTGGAGCCTGTCGCGGGAAGCGCTCTAAAATATCCTGGACACAAATTGAAACTGGATCGGCGATTACGTGGAAATATCCCAGTGTTATTTTACAAGGCGATGACTCGGTCGGTGAATTTTACTCTGTGGCTGTAACCAACAATTATCAGCAAGCCGATACCGGTACTAAAATGATCCATTTGGGAAAAAACACTCGGTCAACGATTATTTCTAAAGGCATCAGCGCTGGTCATTCGCATAATGCTTATCGAGGATTGGTTCGTATTGCGCCAACTGCGGTGAATGCACGTAATTATTCGCAGTGTGATTCGTTATTGATGGGTGATTTGTGTTCGGCACATACCTTTCCATACATTGAAGTAAAACATCCTTCCGCACAGGTGGAACACGAAGCCAGTACGTCTAAAATCAGTGAAGAACAATTATTTTATTGCCAGCAGCGGGGGATTGATACTGAAAATGCGGTATCTATGATCGTGAATGGTTTTTGTAAACAGGTGCTGAAAGAGCTGCCAATGGAATTTGCCGTTGAAGCCACCAAGTTATTAGGTATTAGTCTTGAGGGGGCGGTTGGTTAATATGTTAAAAATTAATGAATTACATGTTTCTGTGAATGGGCAACCCATTTTAAACGGGATTAACTTGCACGTCCGCGCTGGCGAAGTGCATGCCATTATGGGGCCGAATGGTTCTGGAAAAAGCACGTTATCCAAAGTACTTGCGGGTCATCCGGCCTATGATGTAACCAGTGGGCACATTCAATATGATCATCATGATCTTGCACCGTTATCTCCTCAGGAGCGTGCCCAAGCGGGTATTTTCATGTCATTTCAATACCCAGTTGAAGTGCCTGGTGTGACCAATATTAATTTTCTCAAAGCAGCCGTTAATGCGGTGCGTACTGGGCAAGGTAAAAAAACATGGGATGCGGTGGAATTTTTAAGTTTTATTCGTGCCAAATGCCAGATTTTGGATATGGATGAGAGTTTTTTATATCGTGGTATCAATGAAGGATTTTCAGGCGGCGAGAAAAAACGTAATGAAATCTTGCAGATGGCGGCTCTTGAGCCGAAATTAGCTATTCTCGATGAAACAGACTCTGGTCTAGATATCGATGCGTTACGTGTAATTTCCGAAGGCGTTAATGCGATGCGTACTCCGGATCGCAGTATTATTCTGGTGACTCATTATCAACGGCTACTCAATTACATCGAACCGGATTATATTCATGTTTTAGCGCATGGCCGTATCATTAAATCCGGCGATAAATCGTTGGCACTGGAATTAGAAGACAAAGGGTACAGTTGGCTTGAGGAGATGGAACAGGCATGAGCGAGGTAACGGATTTTTATCAGCAACAAGCCAAGAGTCTGATGTCTAATGTGTCGTGGCTTGCTAAGCTGCAAAAACAGGCATTAACTGATTTCGTTCGCTTAGGTTTTCCGACGCGTGACGATGAAGATTGGAAATATACGTCTGCTGAGACGTTTTTAAAACAAGCATTCACTCAAACACCACAAGCGGAACACTTGGATAAACATGCCATTGCCGTGATGGCTGCAGGCCGCCAAACGGATGTTCCTATTGGTGCTAAAATAGCTCTGGTGAATGGTGTTGTGATTGGGCTTGAGACCTTGACCGCATCGTTACCTCCCGGTGTTATTGTACAACCCTTGGCGGAAGCTATTCTCGAACATCCTGAGAAAATCAAACCGTATCTTGGCCAAATTCTTCAGCATGAGCATGGTTTTCATGCATTGAATACCGCGATGTTGCAATTTGGATTATTTATTTATGTGCCTAAACACGTTTGTTTGGCTGAGCCGTTATTGTTGACCCACTGGCAAACCACGCCTAATCAGGCTACGTTTCTACGTCATTTGGTGGTTGCTGAAGCCGGTAGTGAAGTCAGTATTATTGAGGATTATCAAGGGGATGCAGCGTCTTGTTATTTCACAAATACCATAACCGAAGTATTTGCCGCCGAAGATGCCACAATAACGCATTATAAAATTCAGCGGGAAAGCAAGTTAGCGTTTCATGTTGGGCATATTGCTGTAAAACAAGGCGCAAGAAGCCAATTTAATAGTCACTTATTGAATGTTGGTGGTCAATGGTCACGCAGCGATGCCACGATGAATTTAGATGAGTCAACGGCACATTGTCTATTGAATGGTATTTATGCTCCCGCTGATGGTCAACATATGGATCAGCATACGCTTGTGAATCATGCTGTGCCAGATTGTCGCAGTGAGCAAGATTACAAAGGCATTTTAACTGGGCATTCACGGGCAGTATTTAATGGCAAAGTTGTTGTCGCTGTCGGTGCACAACGTACAGAAGCCAGGCAGCAAAATAAAAATTTATTGTTATCTAAAACGGCGGAAATCGATACCAAGCCCCAGTTGGATATTTATGCTGATGATGTGATTTGTACCCATGGTGCTACGGTTGGGCAATTGGATGAAGAGGCTTTGTTTTATTTGGCTACCCGAGGGATTGATCACGCCGAAGCCAGCCGATATTTAATTCAAGCATTTGCTTCGAATAACTTGCAGGCCATTGGACATTCGGTGCTATCTACTTGGATGAGCGTGTTACTAAACCAGCAAATTGGATAACGTTATGAAAAAAACAACATCGTTTGAAACGCTGGATATTTCGGCCATTCGCCGTGATTTTCCTATCTTACATCAAAAAGTGAATGGTTTTCCGCTGATTTATTTGGATAATGCCGCAACCACTCAAAAGCCTAAGCAGGTGATTGACGCTATGTCTCATTATTATGAGCATGATAATGCCAATGTACACCGTGGCGTGCACGCGCTAAGTGTTCGTGCGACCCAGCTCTATGAAGATGCGCGCGACAAAGTCAGGCATTTTATCAATGCGAATTATTCGCACGAATGTATTTTTGTGCGTGGGACTACTGAGGCGATTAATTTAGTTGCGCAAAGTTTTGTGGCACCGCGGATTTTACCGGGTGAGGAAATTTTGATTACAGCCATGGAACATCATTCGAATATTGTTCCTTGGCAAATGTTGTGTGGGAACACCGGTGCTGTATTGCAAGTGGCTCCTATCTCGATCAGTGGTGAGATTTTGTTAGATGAGTTTGAAAAAAAACTGTCTAAAAAAACCAAATTCGTGGCGATTACTCATGTATCCAATGCGTTGGGAACGATCAACCCTGTGAAACAAATGATAGACATGGCCCACGCGCACGGTGCGCTTGTATTATTGGATGGTGCCCAAGCGATGCCGCATATTTCCGTCGACGTGCAAGCTTTGAATTGCGATTTCTATGCGTTTTCGGGTCATAAAATGTATGGTCCGACCGGCATTGGCGTGTTGTGGGGTAGGGAGATGTTTTTAAATGACATGTCTCCTTATCAAGGTGGGGGTGAAATGATCACTAATGTGACCTTTGAAGCCACCGAATATGCGCCTTTACCTCATAAATTTGAAGCAGGAACACCCAATATTGCCGGCGTAGTGGGTTTGAATGCGGCTATTGATTACTTGTTGTCTTTGGATCTGGATACCATTTCTAGATACGAAACGTATTTATTAGCTTATGCGACAGAGGCATTGCGTGCTGAAAAAGGGTTTAATTTGATTGGCACGGCAGCGGATAAAGTTTCGGTTTTATCGTTTGTGCATGGAAAAATTCATGCGCATGATATTGGTACTATTTTGGATAGTGAAGGCATTGCGGTTCGCAGTGGCCATCATTGTGCTATGCCCTTGATGAGTTTTTATGATGTGTCAGCGACCACGCGCTTATCGCTGTCGTTTTACAATACAATTGACGAGATTGATGTGTGCATGAAAGCCTTACATAAGGTGAAAGAGGTATTTTCTTGATGATGGATTTACGCGAACTGTATCAAGAAGTAATTATCGATCACAATCGTAACCCACGGAACCATCATGCCATGGACCATGCGACGAATCGCGCGAATGGTTTTAATCCGTTGTGTGGTGATAAATTGACGGTTTACCTTCGTTTAGATCACAACGTGGTGCAAGAGATAAGTTTCGTTGGATGCGGCTGTGCGATTTCACAGGCTTCTGCGTCCTTAATGACGGATGCATTGCAGGGAAAAACGGTGAACGAAGCCCATGCTTTATTTGAGCAGTTTCACCAAATGCTGACACAGGATACTCCTATTCCTTCATTGAATGTGGATAAACTTACGGTTTTAGCGGGTGTGCGTGCCTTTCCTGCGCGAGTGAAGTGCGCGACTTTGGCGTGGCATACGATGGAAGCGGCGTTGAAACAGGATACGGATACGGTAGTTACAGAGTGAGATAACAGTATGTTTGGTTTAAAGAAAAAGCAAGATAATGAGGCGTTAAAAGAAGCCGTGATTCTTGGGTTAAAGACTGTGTTTGATCCGGAGATTCCCGTGAATATTTATGATCTCGGTTTAATTTACGATATTGCCATTGACGACAAACAACATGTGCATGTTCAAATGACCTTGACGTCGCCAGGATGCCCTGTTGCACAAACCTTTCCTGGTACTGTAGAAAAGGCTGTGAATGAGGTTGAGGGGGTTACGGATTGTACGGTTGAATTGGTATGGGAACCACCATGGGATCAGGAGCGGATGTCTGAAGCTGCCCGTTTAGAGTTAGGTATTTTTTACTGATGGAATGCGATCAATCGTGGCGACCGTCTGCCACTATGGAATCGTTACGTCGACGCGCCCATACTTTAGCGAACATTAGAACGTTTTTTACTGAACGTGGTTATTTGGAGGTTGAAACACCCGTGATGGCGCGTCATGGGATCACGGATGTGTATTTGAGTAATATAAAGGCGTTTTTTCGCGCAAAGCCCTATTGTTTGCAAACATCTCCTGAATATCATATGAAACGATTGCTTGCCGCTGGTAGTGGGCCCATCTTTCAATTAGCACGCGTATTTCGAGATGATGAGTTGGGACGCTGGCACAATCCTGAGTTCACGTTGCTTGAGTGGTATCAATTGGATATTGATCATCATGGGTTGATGAACGAGATGGATACGTTATTGCAAGGGGTGTTGGGTTGTTTACCCTTGGTTAAGAAAACGTATCAACAGATTTTCTTGGATAGTTGTCAGATTGATCCCATGAGTGCGAGTGTTTTGGAATTACGTGATTGTTTGACGAGATTTGATTTACGGGGTGTGTTTGATGAGGATGAGTCTGATCGCGATCACTATTTATTTTTATTGATGAGTCATGTCGTTGAGCCGGCTTTAGCGAGCGAATCGGCACCGATAGCTGTTTATGATTTTCCAGTGACCCAGGCCTCTTTGGCCAAAATTTCCCATGGAGTAGCGGAGCGGTTTGAGGTGTATTACCGGGGGGTGGAGCTCGCAAACGGGTTTCATGAGTTGACTGATCCGGCAATGCAGCTAGCACGATTTGAAGAAGATAGGGCGATTCGTAAGGCGCGTGGTTTCGATGATGTGGTTATCGATGATTATTTATTACAAGCATTGCGGCATGGATTACCGCCGTGCAGTGGTGTCGCTTTGGGGATTGATCGCTTGCTAGCGTTGGCCTGTTCCGCACCATCTATTTCCTCTTGTTTATCGTTTGATTGGTCTAGGGCGTGACATTATCAGTCATCGTTCGTTGACATAAAATCGGACTTGCTGACTCCTGATTGACTGTAATTATAACTATTAGCGTTATTATTTGTCAGCATGGGTTGACTATGACATGAATTTAATGTAAAATCCATACTTCATAATCAATTAAAACGAGGTTCATGATGCTTAATTCTACTGAATACAGAGACGGCGTTACTCAATCAACAGGAGTGCCGGTAGCTACGCCAGTACAAGATGTCCCTGCGATAGCACTGCCACTAGCGGATGCAGTAGACGCTGGTTTAGGCAATGATCATTCTAGCAGAGTACCTGTCACAGCCCATATTCGAATGTCTTTATTTCGACGCTCTAGACCCGAAGAGGAATTCACCAGTTCTATGCGACAAGCAGTAGCAGATCAAACCAGAAGAGCTGCTACCTATGCGGCTGATGGACATTACCTTTCATTATTTGCAACCGCAGTTGTGGCGCCCGGCATCATTGCTAACAACATAATGCAAGAAGGCGTTGTGAGGGCAATCAGGTCTATTAATAACGGCTAAAATATGGGTTATTCCCCAGCAATTCTGGGTGAACGATAAGGCCCTCTGTTCTAGGGCTATGTAGCGTTTTAATAAAATTATTTTTCGCAAAATATCACTGAATTCGTAGGGTGAGCAAAGGAGCTTGCGACGTGCCCACCAGCAGTGGTACAACG
>JAUYQG010000069.1 GCA_030695645.1 Legionellaceae bacterium | reverse complement strand
TTAATTGTCCTGATTGTAAATGTTTTTACAAAATGAGCCGATTGTCGTTGATATTATTGGCTTATAAATATGTCAGATTTAAACTTATTTGGACAGAATGGCATGCGTCTTTTTGCATGCCGTTTTGTCCAAAGTCCAATTTACTAGGAATTAGAAAAATCCCTGCGCGCGCCAATGCGCCTGAGGCTGAATTATACTTTGATGCTATTCAACGTTTTTTAACGGCATAACCGCATATGCCGTTTGTTCACTGAACGCAGCCAGTCGACATCCAGCCAATGCAATCTGCTGGATTGTAATACGGCTAACCTTCTGTTGATACGTTGTATCTGGCATCCCATCAGCGGGTAAAGTATACGCTTCTTTGATAGCCAACTCATGAGATTCATTCGCCCAATCCATAGGGTTTCGATTCATTACAGCGGGATCACAAGGCCACTGCTGCTCAATATTCGCTGCCATTTGTTTTACGTCGTTTTGACTGTAGCGAGGTTTGCTACTTAACACGCCGGCTCCTTTGTCCCAATAAGCATGAAGATTACGGGCGACAGCATTGTTTCTTAAACGAACCAAGTTACCACCACGATCACCCTGCGGGTATTGTTGGCTAACTTGGGTGGCCGCATGCAACGGTTGATGAATGTCTCCCACCACATGCCATAAAATTCTCACTGCAATGGCTTTATCGAGATCAGTCGCATCAGAGTTAGATAGTACACGACTGGCCATAGTAATTGCGTACACCGCGTTCACTTTTCCAGGTTTTGGCAAAGCGCTGCCATCGGTGGTATATGGCAAATCAATATAATGCATAGGCTTTAATGATTTAAAATCCTGAGAATACAATTGATCCATCCAAACCGAGGCATTCACCAAACCATATGACTTATGATGATAGTTTAATGCTCTATTATCTCGGTTAAATTTACGCTTTACGTCAGCGGTCAGGTTATCATATGCAATTTGCGCAACCAAACGATGACCTAGTGCATTCCATGCAAATAACGGCGATGAATGCAGTGCACAAGAAAGTAGTGTTACATAAAAAATTTGTTTCATTTTTTGAATCACAATAATAAATTCTACGAAGTATATTAATTGCCATGCATTAAAGATAGTGTAATAATACGCACAAATTATTACCAGTTGTAGGCCTATAGATATGTCTAAAATAAAATGTGCGGTGATTGGTGTTGGCTATCTTGGTCGATTTCATGCTCAAAAATATCAAATGATAGATAATGCAACGCTTGTTGCAATATGTGATCTGAACGCCAATGCGTGTGAGACCATTTCTCGTGAGCTCAATGTTCCTGCCTTTATGAATTATCGAGACTTATTTGGTCAAGTTGATGCCGTAAGCATTGCTGCTACAACCAATGAACATTATACCATAGCACGCGAATGTCTTTTACAAGGTATTCATGTTCTTATTGAAAAGCCCATTACAGAAACAGTCGAGCAAGCTGAAGAGCTGATTGCGATTGCCTCTGAAAAAGGAGTTAAATTGCAAGTGGGGCATTTGGAACGATTTAATGCAGCACGCTTAGCACTGGATCCTTATTTAAATACCCCCCTCTTTATCGACTCGCAACGCCTAGCCCCATTCACGCCACGTGGTGCGGACGTAAATGTGATTTTAGACTTAATGATCCATGACATCGATATTATCCAGACTATTGTAAAAAGTCCTATCGTATCTATTGATGCTCAGGGAGCACCTATATTATCGGGTGCAATTGATATAGCGAATGCACGAATTACATTTGAAAATCATTGCGTGGCAAACGTTATTGCTAGTCGCATTAGTTTTAAAACAGAGCGTAAAACTCGTATTTTTCAGCCCACCTCTTATATTTCCATTGATTACCATAAAAAACAATTTGCCGTCTTTGAAAAAGGTGATGGTGAAATGTTCCCTGGTATCCCCAATGTGACGCATGTAGAATCTATATTCGAAAAAGGCGATGCATTATTGGATGAAGTGAACGCATTTACTCAATGTATTATTGACAATACAACACCATTAGTTACTGGTCAGGAAGGTCGTGAAGCATTGGCAACAGCCTCTAAAATAACTGCCTTGATTGATGCAAACTTGCGCTCAAGACATGCAGCAGCCTAAGCGAATTGTCATCATTGCTGGCGAAGAATCCGGCGACGTACACGCTGCATCCTTCGTTCGCGAGCTTAAAGAGCGTAATCCTAATCTTGAAATCAGCGGAATTGGCGGTCAACACATGCACGATGCCGGTGTGACCTTGATTAGTGATCTGGCCCGCTTCGGCGTGACAGGACTTTCTGAGGTCATTCGTCATGCACGAGTTATTCGACGTGCTTTTCAGGATATAAAAGCTCATTTACAGACACATAAACCTGATTTACTTGTTCTGGTTGATTATCCCGGATTTAACTTACGTTTAGCGAAATTTGCAAAACGTCGCTTAGGCATTCGAGTGTTATATTACATTAGCCCACAAATTTGGGCATGGAAAGCAAACCGCATTCACACGATTCGCGCGTATGTTGATAAAATGGCAGTAATTTTGCCATTTGAAAAAAAACTGTATGAACAAGCAGGTGTTCCCGTATCGTTCGTAGGTCATCCTCTGGTTGATAAAATTCCAGTTGATCAAGACATCCCAACCCTAAAATCAAAACTTGATCTCCCTCAGAATAAACGGCTCATCGCCATATTGCCTGGCAGCAGAACGAATGAAATTGAGCATCTCATGCCCGTATTGCGTGATACAGCGATTAAGCTCATGAATGAACACGCCGATTTGCATTTTGTGATCCCCGTAGCACGAACCATTAATCCGGCTGTCATTCAATCTTACTTATCCAACACGGTATTACCTTACACGCTTATTAAAGAACAAGCCGTTGAAACAATTTATTGCAGTGATTTTGCCATTGTTGCATCAGGAACAGCATCGTTGGAGTGCGCCCTACTGATCAAACCCATGTGCATTATTTATAAAGGTTCATGGCTATCCTACTTGGCTGCTTGCAAATTGATACGCGTCAAGTTTTTGGGTCTTTGTAATTTACTACAAAATCAAATGATAGTGCCTGAACTATTACAATACGACTGTAATCCGTTGGAAATATCTCGTGCAATAACAGACTTAATGACAAATCCTGACGTATCCAATCGCATGATCCGTCGCTTACAACACTTAAAGAATACGTTATCCATTCAACAAGCCGACTTCACCATTAGCTCATTGATTGAACATGAGCTAGGAACAGGCTAGAGATACACCCAGATCAGTATAAATCTCATCGGACCACTTGCATAACCATGACTCTATGTACTATCCTTACCTCACTATGACTACCTACCATTTCAATGACATATCATATTGATATTCAGCATGCTTCTCAGGAAAAAATCCCAATCGATGATGCCACATTAATCAGTTGGGCTCGGCTAACCCTCGCATCAGTGCAAGAGTCTGCGGAAGTCACCTTGCGTCTTGTTGATTGTGATGAAATCACTCAATTAAATGCGACCTATCGAAAACAAGACAAAGCAACCAACGTTTTAGCTTTCCCTGCGAATTTGCCTCCTAATATTCAGTTGGATTGTCCACTGCTCGGTGATGTGATCATATGCCCTGATATACTAAAAAAGGAAAGCATTGAGCTAAAAAAACCTTTAAATGCGCATTGGGCACTCATTGTCATTCATGGCATTTTGCATTTGTTAGGATATGATCATATTGACGATAAGGATGCTACCGTTATGCAAGCGTTAGAAATAAAAGTACTAGCACAACTTGGTTTTGATAATCCCTATTTAGAGGATAACGAAATTGAATAAAGAAGACGATACTATGTCGTGGTTCATGAGAATCAAACATTTTTTACATGTTGAACCACAAACAAAAGAGCAATTAATTAGCTTATTACGCGATGCCCAGATTCGCTCGCTTATCGATTCGGAAACACTGGCCATGCTAGAAGGTGCCTTAGCTTTCGCACAATTGCAAGTTAGGGACATTATGCTTCCTAAAAATCAAATGACGTGTATTGATCAACATGCTGAGTTGGATGATATCATCGATATTGTCACTCATTCAGGGCACTCACGTTTTCCTGTTACTGGCGAAAGTAAAGACGAAGTCATTGGTATTTTACATGCAAAAGATTTATTACGATGTCAAGCCAAAAACCCCGTATCACTTGATCTTACAGATATTATTCGCCAAGCTTCTGTCGTCCCAGAAAGCAAGCGTCTTGATGCGTTGCTCAATGACTTTAAAAACAATCGCAATCACATGGCGATTGTAGTTGATGAATACGGTTCTGTTTCAGGATTTGTTACCTTAGAAGATATCATTGAACAAATCATAGGTGATATTGCAGATGAGTTTGACATTGATGAAGAAGCTTATGTTAAAGCACATGGTGATGCTCATTATATTATTAAAGCCCACATGCCGATTGATGAATTTAATGAACAGCTACAGACTAATTTTAGCGATGAAAGTTACGACACCATTGGTGGTATTGTCATGACGAACTTCGGTCATTTGCCAAAATCAGGCGAAAAAATTACGATTAATGAGTTTGAATTTATCATTATTAGCGCTGATGCTCGACGAATCCATTTAATTGAATGTTTCGATCGCCGAGTTAAAATCGATGATGAATCAGAACACGTGATCAAAACAGCATGACACATAATCTTTTAATTATTGATTCAGACCAAGCATTAACCAAACGTTTATCCATGTCATTAAGTCAAGAAGGGTATCATATCACGTGTGCTTATGATGGCAAAAATGGTCTGGAAATAGGGCTTGGTCAGCCGTTTGATCTCATTATTTTGGACATGATATTACCCGAAATGAATGGGCTTGATGTGTTAAAACAAATTCGTGAGTATCAAACAACACCTGTTCTTGTGTTATCTGCTCGTTGTGATGATATTGATAGAATCATGGCATTGGATCAAGGAGCTAATGATTATTTAGTTAAGCCATGCAATTTACTGGAGCTGATAGCACGTCTACGAGTGATATTAAAGAATCGTGAAAACATCAAAGAAACACGTACAATGATCACGTTTCATGGTATTACGGTTGATCGTGCGGAACGATCAGCCCATCTTGTTGGAGATAAGGAATTAGCGTTAACCAATACTGAGTTTAATATTTTAGATATGCTCATTCAGTCTCCTGGACAAGCTTTTTCTAAAGAAGAATTGACAGAATCTGCTTTAGGACGTAAATATACGGCTTACGATCGCAGCATCGATGTTCACATTAGTAATTTGCGCAGTAAATTGGGTAACGAAGTCCATATTAAGACCGTGCGAGGCTTTGGGTATTTATTAAGTTTATAAGGTTTATCATGCTAGATATGAAATTTATTTTAGAAAACGCGGAAACGATTCGCGACAATATTAAAAAGCGGAATGTAACTGCCGATTTGGATGGTTTACTGGCACTCTACGCTACGAGAAAAACACATCTACTTGAATTAGAAAACAAACGTGCTGAGTCGAATCAAATCGCTAAACGTATCCCGACATTAGCGCCAGCAGACAAAAAAGCGTCGATTAATAAGGGACGAGCATTAAATCACGACATTTCTTTACTGGAAGAAACGTTACGAGGTATCGATGAATCGTATCAAGAGGCACTATTAACGATTCCAAATCAGCTTCCTGAAGATACCCCTCTCGGTGTGGATGATACTGAAAACGTGGTACTCCGTACACACTTAGTTCCGCGTCAATTCGACTTTGAACCACGTGATCATGTTCAGCTGGGTAAATCACTTGATTTAATTGATTTTGATAGCGGCGCGAAAGTTACTGGGGCTAAATTTTATTTTCTAAAAAATGATGCGGTGATGTTGGAATTGGCATTAAAATTATTTGCCATGAAAACTGCTGCCGAATTTGGATACACTTGCTTAATTACACCGGATTTAGCTAAAAAATCGGTATTAATGGGTACTGGTTTTTCTCCACGAGGTGAGGAATCTAATATTTATAATTTGGAAGACATGGATCTGAGTTTAATTGCTACAGCCGAAATCACTGTTGCAGGTATTCATGCCGATGACATTTTAGAAGAGGATGCATTACCCTTTAAATACGTTGCTGAAAGTCATTGTTTTAGACGCGAGGCCGGCTCTGCAGGTCGAGAAAGCAAGGGACTTTATCGAGTGCATCAGTTTTCTAAAATCGAGTTGTTTCAAATCGCAAAGCCTGAAGACAGCGAAGCGGCATTAAACGAGATTTTAAAGCTTGAAGAAACCATTTATCAAAAATTGGGCTTACCTTATCGAGTGGTGCGTATTTGCGCCGGTGATTTGGGCGCGGCTGCCTACAAAAAATACGACATTGAAGCGTGGATGCCGGGTCGAGACTCGGATGAAAAATACGGTGAAGTCACGTCAGCATCGAATTGCACGGATTTTCAATCCCGTCGTTTAAACATTCGTTATCGTACGGCCGATAATAAAAAGATTTATCCGTACACACTGAATGGAACGGCCATTGCTTTAAGTCGTACGTTGATAGCTATTCTTGAGAACTATCAGCAGAAAGATGGCAGCATTGAAATACCTGAGGTCCTGCGTGCTTATATGGGGAAAGATGTTATTCGAGCCTAATCGTGATAATAAAATTAATCACGGTTATGATTGGACTTTGGACGGAATTGCATGCAAAAAAACGCATGCAATTCCGTCCAAATAATTTCAGATCTGTGAAATTTACAGACATATGTTATTGGGTGGAATCGATCTATTTTATGAAAACAGTTGCATATTGTATAATTAATGAGCTTGTTGAGGGTAATAGATCTCAAGTTTCTTGGACAGAAAGACATGAGGCTCTTTTCATGTCTTTCTGTCCAAAGTCCAATCTATCCAAAGTCCCATTTAATGATTGAAGTATTTTTTCCACGCTGTGTTCGTATGGTTCAGTTTGCTCCAGAATAGCAATAGTACGCTGCTCACAATAATGCCTTACTTCTTGGTCAGGCAAAATGTAAAACGCTTTATTTTTTATACCTTGCATAATGGCCTCTGCCGTATCACCAGCGGCACGACCATGCATTGTAATATGACCCAGTAGCTGATGTAACATCAAATTATGAGATGGTGCCGCATCAACCAAAAGGTTCGTGTTTGTAAACGAGGGACACACAACAGAGACACTTACCGGTTTTTTTAAACGGCGCAAATCAAAATATAACGATTCCGATAAAGCAAGTACAGCATGCTTAGACATGGCATACGCAGCAAGTTGTGAGCCACAACATAATCCATACAAGCTTCCTATGTTCACAATATGTGACGTATGTGTTTGCTCAAATAAATAAGGCAAAAAGGCTTTTATCCCGTGGATTACGCCGTATAAATTAACATCTAATACGTGTTGAATCTGCTCGGTAGGAATCTCCCATAAAGGGGCAAAATTACCGCTGATGCCCGCATTATTAATCAGTAAATCCACACGGTCAAATTCAGAGAAAATCCGTTTTGCCAATTGCAAAACTTGCTCCTGCTGCGCGACATCACACACCATACCAACAACCGTAGACTGTGAGGAGATTTGTAATTGCGCTACTTGCTTCGTCAAATCAAGCTCCGCAATATCAACCATCACGACGTCCATGCCTTCTTGAGTACAAACTTTTGCTAAAGCCAAACCAATACCGCTTGCAGCCCCTGTTATAACCGCTAATTTATTTCCCATAATTACGTCATGTCATCCTGATCTAACAATGCCCGAGGCATCGATACTTTTTTTATGATAACTATTGGACTTTGGACAAAAAGACATGAGAAGAGCCTCATGTCTTTCTGTCCAAGAAACTTGAGATCTATTACCCTCAACCAGTTCATTAATTATACAATATGCAACTGTTTTCATAAAATAGATCGATTCCACCCAATAACATATGTCTGTAAATTTCACAGATCTGAAATTATTTGGACGGAATTGCATGCGTTTTTTTGCATGCAGTTTTGTCCAAAGT
>JAUYQG010000068.1 GCA_030695645.1 Legionellaceae bacterium | reverse complement strand
CAGCCAACGCCCTTGCGGGACGTGTGGACAAGCCATGGATAACAAAAAGACGTTATCCACCGCTTGACCACACTCGCTGGCTTCGCGACCACATACCCACAGGCTCAGTAACAAATTTTTATTTTTTTAGCGTTGTCGTCTAGTGTGCGTTGCACACTCGCCGACTATTTGATAGGATCCAAAGGATAGATTGAGTAATTGATCTTCTATCTTAAATCAAGCCACTTCCTGTCTCACCGATGGGGTCCACTGTACCGTTGCACATTATTTTAGACGCGTTAGATGTAGCTCTTGCAGGAAAATTGAATGCAAGTACATTCGATAAACTTGACTATCTTTTGACAAAGAGAGTTATAACATGGCCTCATTATAAGGCATTAGAAGAAGCTGCCACTTATTTTTTAACGATAAAAATTCGAGAACATTTTCGTTTCAGTCGTCAACGTATTGATATTAGCAACGATCATCAAGCTAAAAAATATAATCGTTCAATTGGCGGTTTATATCAATTGATTGATGAGAAAATGAGGCAGAATGAAATACATCAATTAAAGGCAGAGCTACGTATTTCAAGAACCTATTGTTCATTTTTTAAAGTGGATAATCATGCCAAAAATACCCATCTAGTATCAAATCACCCTACTCCGTCAGGTGGTTTGTAATGGCATATTTAAATACAATTAGTTATAAATATAGCATAGAGATGGGAGAAAAATTATGAAAGCTACAATTAAAAAGTTTAAAAAAGCAATAGAGCAAGGTGAGTTGACCACTGTTAAACGTGTGTTAGAAAACAGAGCCATAGATGAACAACGGTTTATTGTTCAAGCGATTACATTGGATAATTTGGAATCGTTAAAGCATAACGAAAACCATCCAAGCTGGGAACATGCAGGTTATGGCGGTGGGAAGCAGTTGCCACCCAATGATCACAATTATCGGTATACCTGGGACATGGATGATAAATATATTGTTCGCTACAAACGAGTACCACAAGTGGGGGCTTATGATGCCATTTCTAGTTTTATACAACAGAAACAACTTGAATTAAATCTTGAGCCCACAAAAAAAGCAAAATTAAATAAAAACATCGATACCCTAATGCGCAAGGCATTGTATCGTGCCTGTGAAGACGGAGATTTTTTGTCTGTTAAATCGATCGCTGAAACTCATCATCTTGATCTTATTGCCATTGATTTATCATATGGCCAAGGGGATATGCTAAAAAAGGCAGCTGCAAGCGGGAACCTTGATTTGGTGCGTTATTTAATTGAAGTGCATAATCTGGATGTTGAAGATAAAGAATGGTCTCGCGAAACGGCTTTGTGTGAGGCCTGTAATAAAGGGCATCGAGATGTAGCCCTGTATCTTCTTTCCATGGGTTCGGATCCCAATATGGGCAGCGATAGTCAAAGCGTATTGGTTAAGGCTATTTATTCAAAGAATGTATGGTTAGTTCAGGATCTGGTTCATTATGGTGCAAGTATTAATGCATGGGCGATTTATCATGCGCTCAAAGCGGGTGTTTTTGAGATTTCACAGTTCTTGCTGGAAAAGAATACACAGGTTGATTTATCTAAAGGTCATAATGGTCCTTTCGTGCAAGCGGCTGCAAAAGGCGGGTGTTTGAGAACCTTGCAACTGCTGATTAATCATTATAATTTGGACCTGTTTGAAAGAGACCGGTACGATGAAAAACCACGAGGGTACGGTATATTGATATCGGCTGCTGAAAGTGGTTGCGTTGAACTGGTACGACATTTGGTTGAGGTATGCGGTATTGATATCAGCAGTATCGTGCAAGCCGAAAACAAAGGTAAATATGCCTATTCGGATGCGTATCGCACGATATTGGATACGGCCACGCGGAAAAATAGCTTGCCTTTGGTGAAATATATTGTTGAAGAGTTGGATTTATTACCCCCGACGGCTGCTTTAAAAAGGCTTAAGCAAAATGCCAGTGGATATTCTTGTGCCATGGATGCCTATTTCGAAAGTTACCTGGTTGACTCCGCGGATACAAAAGCATTGTTGTTACGTGTTGTTGAGCATGAATTAACGGGTTTAAGTTTGGAAGAATTGTTGACCTTGTATCGCTTGAGGTTACCAACCAAAAACGCATACTCTGATTATAGAATCGAAATTGGATTCAAGATCAATAAATTTGAATTTGGAATCCGAGATATACAGTTATGGTTTTATAGCAAACCCCCGCAGTTTTCTTTTGATTTACTGAATTACTTTGTTGAACAACGTGATGAATATATCGAACAGATAATCGTTTTATCAAGTTTGGTGTTTCAGGCCATACAGAATGAGTTGCAAGATAATGAGCTCCCTCATTCGGCAACAAGTGCCGATCAAAATCATCCTATGTTGGATGCAGTAGTTGAAATGGTGACGCACTATCTTGCGGAAAAGCCTTCACGTTCACAGGATGACTTATATGAAATAGCTCCTCCAACTTCTGCACGTCAAAATTACTCTATGTTTGTAAAAATCAATCCAGCAGATGCTCATGCTAAAAAAATGGATGCTTCATCAACCAAGATGGAGCTCTAAATGAAAAATGACCATTTAGCTTTGAAGCTCAATCATACTAAACTTATTTCTTTGGACTTGGACAGAATGGCATGCGTCTTTTTGCATGCCGTTTTGTCCAAAGTCCAATATTTCTGGGAACGGATGTTATACGCGAAATGTGGAGATTAGTGAGCAAATACTTGCAATCATTGAGAACAGTCCAGGTTCGGGATAGATCATGAATCAGAACAACGCAATACAAAAGCGATTATTAGCATCTAACATCAAGGTATCGACGGTGTTGGGTGACCACCGGAATATAATCACAAATTATATTTTGTTAGGCGACATCTATGCTAACGCAGCGGTGGTTCACCAGTTTACGCGTTGGACGGATATTGTTTACGCTGCAGGGCTATGGAATTATGGCTTGGATATTGCCTTGCAGTTACATATCACCCGTTTGCAACCGCTAATAACCCGCAGGCTAGCTCAACTGAAAGATCAATTTATCAAAGCGAAGATTCCTGCTTCTGAACGTAACTTGTATCTCGAACTGAATAAAAATCTAAACTGGCCAAACCGGTTAATTACAATCCGCCATTCAATCCGTCAAAGACTCGAGACCAGTTCAGTCAACCAAACTCGAGGTCTTTATAAACAAATATCAAAAGACATGCATGCTCTTTTTCACGACATGCTTCAGCAATCGATCCAGCTCATCAACCCGAATTTGAATTCAAACGACTATTGCATCATTATTGCCGGATCATTTAAAAAACATGGAACATCCTTTTCTGATATTGAGTTTGCCGTTTTAATCAGGAATGAAGCCTTGAGACAGCAAATTTATTCCATCATTACCTTGCTGTTTGTTCATATATTGGAACTTAGGGAAACCCCCATTCGAGCACTTTGTATTGCTGAGCTTGATTTTCTATATCACGATTTTGACCACAGTATGAAAGCGGGTTTACGATTTGATGGGGGGAAATCAAGGTTATATCCACTCCCTGTGATGGATGTTTGCTCACAAGAAGGGCTGTTTTCTCTAGTACAAACACCAGAGAAAATGGTGGAGCTCATGCAAGCTCATGCGCATTGCACAAGGCATATGCTCACTATTAATTTCATTCAACCCAGTTTTTTGATGGGAAATAAAGGATTGTATTTTCGTTATCTCAATTTAATCCAGTATCAATTTTCAAGCATTTCTCCAACTATAAAAACACTGGGGCTAAATCAAACCGTACTGGATTTGGATAGATATAACCCTGAGTTGCAAGAAATGTACATATTTAAACATGAAATATATGGTGTTTTAAATTTATTCAAATCACTGAAATTGATGTTGGGGTTGGCATCGGATGATTATTGGGATCAACTTACCGAGTTATACAACAAGAAAATCATTTCGCACCAGGCGCTTATTCAATTGACCAGATTTATCAATTGGATTCAATACCATAGAATCAAACTCTATTCGACCAACCATGGCCAACACGACAAAATGCCTGTCATGCTGAACCACACCATTGAAAACAAATACAAACACAAACCGCATGTTCATTATTTTTTGCAGGATATTCATGGTTTGTTATTTGTGTATTATGCAACGGCATTCAATTTCAATCATGCCGTCAGAATTTTTTTAGCACACAGACAAGACAAAATCCATCTATCGCCAAAACAACCTTATTCAACCATATTGCCTTTTATTACAAGTTATTTAACCAGAGACAACACAACAAATACCAAAAAAAAGCACCATCAATTATATGATAAAATTGGTAATCAAATGATCCAGGATAACGCAAAAGATTTATTACACAACAACAATATGATTGTGTTATCGATTCGGGTATTAACCTGCATTGCAAATTGCCAAATGCAATCTGCTGCCCCCACCTTTGCTTATCTGTTAATCGAGAGTGGGGAACGAATCCTCAAGTTATTGTTTACTCGCAATCAAAACGCTGTTTATAAGAAAGCTGTTTATAGGAATGGAGCCAACCAGTCTGAACTCCTCGCGTATGAACTGGCCACACTCTTGTGTACATTTGATCCTCGATTGCCTACACTCGTTGCCACTCTACTCTACCTGAAAGCCCGTTGTTATTTCTATGGTGTTCATCATGTTAGTCCGGATTTATCTTTTCAATTAACAATCATTGCCTGTGCATTAAGACGATGGATCGATCAACATCAAGCCATGTGTGATGACACCTGGAATGAACACGGCGGTGATTCATACACGTTTATCAGATCGTCACTACTGTATCACCTAACTGATCGCGCAAAAACCGAATATGACCTGTTAAATGTTGTCGAGGAATACAACCAGTTATTGCTAATTAATGACAATATCCACCGTATGGAATGTCATCATAAACTCACACGAGTATACCTGAAGCTACAAAAAAACACCCAAAATCCCCATTATGCCCAACAAGCGAACGTGCATTTTAATCACGTCGAGCGATTATCCAATCAATCAACTGAATTTTCCAGCCAGGTGAAATTCGATAAAACACGCAAGCAATTAAAGCAATTGCCCACCTACTCACCTGCGTTTTTTGGATGTTCTCAATGGACAAATACTGACGAAGCATACGTCGTCTTAACCGGTAGGTATTGTAGTTTGGACTGTGGACAAACCACGGGCTCGTAAAAACCAGATCTTATTTGTCCAAAGTCCAGAGATGTGTATCCACGCCGGTTTCAAAACAGAACAACTCAAAAATCAGGTTATGCGCCTGCGTGTAAAAATGAGTGGGTTAGAAATATTTGTCAAAAACCAAAAATAAAGTGTTTGGATTGTACAAATCGACAATTTATCCCCGTCAGTAATGAAGTCACTTGTTGGCACTTGCAAGGTCATGATCATAAAGGTAATGAATTTGTCATGGGGATCTACCCCATGCTTCTGGATGAAACATGCTATTTTCTTGCAGCGGATTTTGATAAAGCGAACTGGGTAAAGGCGCAAGCAATTAATTCTGATTGTTTCTATAATTGGACTTTGGACAAAAAGACATGAAAAGAGCCTCATGTCTTTCTGTCCAAGAAACTTGAGATCTATTACCCTCAACAAGTTCATTAATTATACAATATGCAACTGTTTTCATAAAATAGATCGATTCCACCCAATAACATATGTCTGTAAATTTCACAGATCTGAAATTATTTGGACGGAATTGCATGCGTTTTTTTGCATGCAGTTTTGTCCAAAGT
>JAUYQG010000061.1 GCA_030695645.1 Legionellaceae bacterium | reverse complement strand
GCCTATCCGGTTGCCACTGTGTGAAGTAGGTGGGCAAAACGAAGCGTGCCCACCATGCCGGCTCCGAACTGGTGGGCACGCTACCGCTTTGCCCACCCTACGTTCTACCATTATGGGTATGTTATTAAATTTGAGATCCCTGAGGCCAATCTTGCTGAATCTACCGTTGAAAGCTTGTATCTATTCACCACAATTATTGGCTCTTGGTGAAATGTCAGATTTGAGTGCAGGTTGAACGATACGCTTTCTGAAAAAGCGCAGCATACATCAGGGCAAGATCATCTAAAATTTGAACAAAATAAAATGAACTTTTAACGCCACAAGGATCGACAAACTAATCTAGCTATGATCTACTACCCACCTGCTTAGTAGGAGGATAGAGAGATGAAAAAAGGGCTATTAGAATGTTTTGAAACGTTGCCTGATCCACGTGTAGAACGCACAAAGAGATATCCATTAAACGAAATTATTTTGTATCCTGTCACAATCGCCGGGTAGATGCCTACCACTGAGCTTGCATTAATCCGAGCCGCGCGCGTCAGCAAGTGGAATTTTAAAAAATATTCAAAATATCTATTGACACAGGTTTCTCGTAAAACTGATGTTTTTTCATATCAACCATGAAGCATGGAATACGCCTGCCCAGTACCAGAAGAGCAAGTTTTGGTTTCATATTGCTCAACCTTGAAATTTTTCGTAAATAGATTGTCTGCCAATCAACACCCGTAAAATGCTATCCAAAACTACATCAAGCTGCTTACTTACATCCGAAGCCAAAAAGCGTAGGACAATATAACCACGCTCTTGCAACAACAGATCTTTTCGCCGATCACGTCGGTAAGCTTCTTTCGAGGCCAAATGTTGCATTCCATCAATCTCAATGACTAAACGTACATCTTGGCATAAAAGGTCTACTTCCATACACCCTAATCCATCAAATGGAATTGCGAGCTCATGGTTCAATTGAAAACGGCCTTTCGTTTCAGGCAACGTTTCCAAACGGCAAAATAAAAAGGCTTCAATCGCGCTACGCGCACGGTCAAGCTGATCGCTGTCTAACATTGAAATGTCTGCAAATAATTGAGCCAAAGAATTATCTAAACCATCAGAAACCAACCGTCGTATTGCGCCACTATAATCGCCTTTCCAAAGCGGATCAACTGGCAAAACAACATCTGTTGGCCAACCAGGATAAGCACTCGCGGGTTGTATGATTTTATAACCAACCGCCTCGTATGCATTGGAACGACGTTGAAACATTCGATCCAACATCGGGACCGCCAAATCCGCATAATCGTAAACATGTACTTCATTTTTCAAATCATGTAATCGATGCAAGCGGCCAACATACTGCGCAATGGTCCCTTTCCACGATATAGGCAAGGTCATAAATAAAGTATCTAATCGCGCATCATCGAAACCCTCCCCAACAAACCGGCCAGTTGCAAGCACAACACGTTCTTCATTCAATGGAATAGATGAGAGTTGCCCCATAGAATGCTTCGTTTCTTTGGCACTCATTCCCCCACGCAACACGATTAAATGCTGAACTTTAGAAACGAATAACTGATATAACAAATCAAGATGCTCATTACGCTCTGTTAAAATAATGGGTGAGCGGCCTTTTTTGACAGCCGCAATCACATCGCTGCAGATCATTTGGTTGCGATAAACATCATTAATGATCTCAGCATAGAGATCTTGAAATTGGATACGTAAGTTATCATTCATTTGCTTAGTGGGTCTAAAGCTTGTAGGGCGTACAAAAACATAGTGCTCAAATGGGCGTACAATGGCTTGCTCTTTAGCATTTACACGATAAAGTACGGCGCCACAACGCATCATAATGATAGGATGTCGTCCATCTTTTCTAACCAATGTAGCAGATAACCCAGTGATAAAGCGGGCTTTCACTTGACGAATAACGTCGTCAAAACTTGTCGATGGTATATGATGGCATTCATCTACAATGACATAGCCATATTGTGAAACAAGTGACGCAACATCGGCATGTTTAGTGAGACTTTGAATCAATGCAATGTCCACTAAACCAGTTATTTTCTTTCGTCCTCCGCCAAAACGACCTATTTTCTTTGCTGGCAGATTTAGAAATGTTTGTAAGCGCTCCACCCATTGATCTTGTAGCTGCTTTGTATGAACAATAACCAGTGTATTGACTTGCCGTTTTGCAATAAGCCATGCTGCAACCACCGTTTTACCAAATGCCGTAGTAGCCGACAACACACCAATATCAGATTTTATCATCGCATCAACGGCAAGCGCTTGATCGGGTCGTAGCTCGCCTTGAAATTGAACATCAAGTGCTTGGCCATCGTATAGCTTGTCTTGCAAAGCGTATTTGATCTTTAAATCGCGAAGTAATTTGATAACTTCATCCAGACAACCCCGAGGAAGACCGATATGATGTGAATAATCGCGGGCACAACCAATAATACGCGGTTTATCATATACCGGTAATCGCATTGCTTGTGCTTTATAAAAATCAGGATTTTGAAACGCAGCAATTCGAATCAAGCGATTTAATAATGCTGGTGGGAGCGTTTCTTTTTCAATAAAAATTTCATTTTCCATGACCAGATTCAATTTTTTTGGTAATTCACCAACTATTGGCAAGGATGTTGGTGGTTTCCATGGCGTTCTATTTTCCTCTTCAATAATATCCAGCCGAACACCAACGACGCGTCCTTTGGCTTCTGCTTCCTCAACAAGATGCTCTACCGCTACTCTGGAAATTTTTTTAATGCTTGCCAGATAAGTCCATTGATCGTCAATGACTTGTAATTGCTCATCGATAAAGACACTGTTATCATTATTACGTGCGGCCTTTTGCAATGGCAGTGCAATTAAATTGCCAAATCCACCGCGAGGCAAGGTATCTTGGTTAGGGAAAAATCGATCGTAAGAATCTAAACCAAGTCCTGGATTGGATTCCATCGTTTCTGTCAAAATCAATGCGCCAAGCCTTCTTGCCAAACTTGCAGAAACAGCTTCTTCAAAAAATAACCATATATGAGCGCCGTTCCCTGAGCGAGACCGCTCTAATGCAGCGGGTAAATTCATTCGATGACAGGTATTGAAAAAAGCAATAGCATCTGTTTCCCAACTAGCTTTATCGAAATCAGTTGCAAGAAAATAGCAAGTTTCATCCAAAAGCATAGGGTAGATCCCCATGACAAACTCATCACCTTTATGATCATGACCTTGTAAATGCCAATGGGTTACTGCATCCTGCACTGGAATAAATTGACGATGCCCACAATCTAAACATACAGTGGACCCCATCGGTGAGACAGGAAGTGGCTTGATTTAAGATAGAAGATCAATTACTCAATCTATCCTTTGGATCCTATCAAATAGTCGGCGAGTGTGCAACGCACACGAGACGACAACGCTAAAAAAATAAAAATT
>JAUYQG010000023.1 GCA_030695645.1 Legionellaceae bacterium | reverse complement strand
CTAATTATCCTGAATGTATATTTTCTTACAAATAAAGCCGGTTGTGTCAAGCATTGTAAGCTTATAAATATCACAGATCTAAAATTATTTGGACAGAACTGCATGCGTCTTTTTGCATGCGGTTTTGTCCAAAGTCCAATTTTACTAAAAAGACTATACTCTCAGGACATGATAAAAACAACAACACGCGACAGAGGGCAAATTATTTACCGTAATATCTTTTCGCAATCCTCCGAATCGGGTATCATGTTCCCTGCTATGTTTTTAGGTGCCATAATGCTGTCAGACTATTTACCCATCCTTGTATTTATTATTATAGGCTTAGGTCTTGGCTTAGCTATGATAGGCGCAGGCAATCTTATTTCATCAAGTAAACCGAATATTGAAAAGAACTCCCCCTATGAGTGTGGATTTCCGGCTTTTGAAAATGCACACATTCCGTTTGATGTAAGATTTTATCTGGTTGCCATTCTATTTATTATTTTTGATTTAGAAACAGCATTTTTTTTCCCATGGGCTCTTGTGTTGCGTAAAATTGGTTGGTACGGATTCACTGCGATGATGATTTTTTTGGGGCTTTTGGTGATTGGTTTTATTTATGAGTGGAAACGGGGTGCATTGGAATGGGAGTAGAGCATACTGCACAATTACAAAAACAAGGCTTTGTAACGACCTCAGTTGAAAAATTATTAGGCTGGGCCCACAGTGGTTCTATGTGGCCTATGACGTTCGGCTTAGCTTGTTGTGCTGTTGAAATGATGCACGTGGGCGCCGCTCGTTACGATTTAGATCGTTTTGGTATTATTTTTCGTCCAAGTCCTCGGCAGTCGGATGTTATGATTGTAGCAGGGACTTTATGTAATAAAATGGCACCAGCATTGCGTAAAGTATACGATCAAATGGCCGAGCCAAGATGGGTTATTTCCATGGGATCTTGTGCGAATGGTGGTGGGTACTATCACTATTCCTATTCTGTTGTGCGCGGATGTGATCGAATTGTGCCTGTGGATATCTATGTTCCTGGTTGTCCGCCAACGGCAGAAGCATTGTTGTACGGGATTATCCAGTTGCAAAATAAAATCAGACATAAAAAAATTATTGAGCCCAAACAACTTGGTGCCACAAAGAACCGAACACAACATAAGGAACATGCCTAAAATAATGTCCGCAACTGCTGCTCTGATTGTGTCAGGCTCATAGGAAAATGGGATGCCAGATGTGGAGGTTATTTTATGCATGTTCCTAAGTCACGGGTATAATTGAAGATGACAAAACAAGATACGTTGGTTGAATTATTGCGTTCGAACTTGAGTTATGAGTTACCTTCCATCAGTGTTGCTTATGGTGAGGTCACGGTAGAATGTAAGTTAGATTCCATTACCTCGCTGTTGTATGATCTCCGTGATCATGAGGCGTTTGAATTTGATCAGTTAATGGACTTGTGCGCTGTTGATTACTTGCTCTATGGTGAATATGATTGGGAAACGGAAGCAGCCACCGAACGTGGTTTTTCTCGTGCTGTAGAATTTCAGGAGTCGCGGGCCTTTGTTCAGGATAAACCACGCTTTGCCGTTGTGTATCATCTTCTCTCTACTACTAAAAATCAGCGATTACGCGTGAAAGTGTTTGTGCCCGAAAATAACTTGGTTGTCCCTTCGGTTCATGATATCTGGAAAACAGCAAATTGGTTTGAACGTGAGGCGTATGATTTGTATGGTGTGTTATTTGAAAATCATCCGGACTTACGACGTATTTTGACTGATTACGGTTTCATCGGTCATCCGTTTCGAAAGGATTTTCCAGTCAGCGGTCATGTGGAAATGCGTTATGATGCCTTGTTGAAAAAAGTTATCTACGAACCTGTGGATATTGTACCGAGAATACTGGTGCCGAAAGTAATCCGCAATGACAACCGTTACCTTGATCGAGAAGGAACAGCTAAGTGAGCTTAGAACTACAAAACTACACCCTTAATTTTGGTCCGCAACATCCTGCTGCACACGGCGTGTTACGACTGGTGCTTGAGTTAGAAGGCGAGACGATTGTTCGGGCTGATCCTCATATTGGTTTATTGCATCGGGCAACTGAAAAACTAGTCGAAACCAAACCTTATTTGCACAGCATTGGTTATATGGATCGATTGGATTATGTGTCAATGATGTGTAACGAACACGCTTATGTGCGTGCTATTGAAAAAATGTTAGGTGTGGAAGCTCCGGTGCGCGCTCAGTACATTCGTACGATGTTTGATGAAATAACACGAGTCTTGAACCATTTATTATGGTTAGGGGCGATCGCATTGGATATTGGCGCGATGACGGTGTTTTTATATTGTTTTCGTGAGCGAGAAGATTTATTTGATTGCTATGAAGCTGTTTCTGGCGCACGCATGCATGCAACGTATTATCGCCCAGGTGGTGTGGCACGTGATTTGCCTGACACCATGCCCCAATATGAGGCATCAAAATGGCATACCGATCGCGAAGTTGAAAAAATGAATGTCAATCGGCAAGGCAGTTTGCTCGATTTTATTTGGTCGTTCACAGAACGATTTCCACGATGTGTTGATGAGTACGAAACGTTACTCACCGATAATCGTATTTGGAAGCAGCGCACGGTCGATATTGGCGTTGTTTCACCTGAAGAGGCACTGCAATGGGGTTTTTCTGGACCTATGTTGCGTGCATCGGGAGTGGCCTGGGATTTGCGTAAGAAACAAACGTATGCTGCTTATGATAAGGTTGACTTTGACGTTCCAGTCGGTAAAACAGGCGATTGTTATGACCGTTATTTGGTGCGAGTTGAGGAATTACGTCAATCAAATCGGATCATTCGGCAGTGCGTAGAATGGTTGCGAACGAATCCAGGTCCAATCAGGTTAGATGACCATAAAATTACTCCACCTACCCGAGTGAAAATGAAAGAAGACATGGAAGCGATGATTCATCATTTTAAATTGTTTTCAGAGGGCTTTTGTTTGCCGCGTGGAGAAGTATATAGTGCGGTAGAGGCTCCAAAAGGTGAGTTTGGGATTTATCTGGTTTCAGATGGTGCAAACAAACCTTACCGTATGAAAATTCGTGCACCAGGTTTCGCGCATTTATCAAGCTTTGATGACATGGTGAAGGGTCATATGTTAGCTGACGGAGTCGCAATTTTGGCTAGTCAGGATATTGTGTTTGGTGAAATTGATAGATAGAAGGTCCATAACATGTCGGATAACGTAACAAAAATAATGCGTCAATTTGTCAGCGCAGCCGGTTTAAAAGAAATCAATAGCTGGGTTGCTAAATATCCATCGAATGAAAAGCAGTCTGCTGTTATGAGTGCCTTGATGGTCATTCAGCAAGAGAAGGGCTATATAACATCGGAATCGATGGATGCATTAGCAGCTTATTTAGCGATGCCAGCAATTGCTGTTTATGAGGTCGTAAACTTTTACACGATGTATGAACGTAATCCAATTGGACGACATTTGATTAACGTATGCACTAATATCTCATGCAAATTACGTAACTCAGCCGAAATCGTGAGTCATCTTGAGAACAAATTGAAGATTAAATTAGGCGAAACTACGAAAGATGGACGCTTTACGCTGAGGTCAGTAGAGTGTTTAGGCGCTTGCGTGCAGGCACCCATGATGCAGGTAAATAAAGATTATCATGAAAATCTTACCCCAGACGTAGTGAATGCTGTTTTGGAACAATATGAGTGAGACAATGTAATGGTTGAATTGAATCAAGTTTGTTATCGAACACGGCATCTAAAAAAGCCTTGGTCTCTGGCTGCTTATGAAAGCGTGGGTGGATACAGTGCTTGGCGACGCATAATAAACGAACAAACACCACCTCAACAAATTATTGAAGAACTGAAGCTCTCTGCCTTACGAGGCCGTGGTGGTGCTGGATTTCCTACTGGTTTAAAGTGGAGTTTCATTAATCGCAATACACCTGGTCAAAAATATGTGGTGTGCAATTCGGATGAAGGCGAACCGGGAACTTGTAAAGACCGTGATATATTGCGTTATAACCCCCATCAGTTAATCGAAGGGATGGCAATAGCGGCTTATACCATGGGTGCAACTGTTGGATATAATTATATTCGCGGCGAATTTTGGGAACCCTTTCAACGCACTGAAGCCGCACTTAATGAAGCCTATACATTAGGTTTGCTAGGCAAGAACATTTTAGATTCAAACATTGATTTTGATTTGCATAACCATCTTGGTGCTGGTGCTTATATTTGTGGCGAAGAAACGGCCTTATTGAATTCTTTGGAAGGCAAAAAAGGTCAGCCACGATTTAAACCCCCATTTCCTGCCAACTTTGGTTTGTACGGCAGGCCCACAACCATTAATAACACTGAAACGTTTGCCTCTGTGCCGGTTATTATGGAAAAAGGTGGTGATTGGTTTTTAAAGTTAGGCAAACCTAACAATGGCGGAACAAAATGTTTTAGCGTAAGTGGGCATGTTAATAAGCCTGGAAATTTTGAAATTCCATTGGGTACACCCTTTAAAACGTTACTTGAATTGGCCGGTGGTGTTCGAGAAGGTCACCGCATTAAAGCCGTGATTCCAGGTGGGTCGTCCATGCCTGTATTGCCTGGTGACATCATGATGGGCTTGGATATGGATTTTGACAGCATACAAAAAGCGGGTTCTGGACTTGGGTCGGGTGCCGTGATCGTGATGGATGAAACCACGTGTATGGTTGATGTTCTCTACCGCTTGTCTGAGTTCTATATGGATGAGTCGTGCGGACAATGCACGCCTTGTCGTGAAGGCACCGGTTGGTTAGTGCGCTTATTGCATCGAATTAAAGAGGGGCATGGCGAGCCAGGTGATATCGAACGTCTCGTCAACGTGGCGAATGGAATTGAAGGTCGTACTATTTGTGCGTTGGGTGAGGCAGCTGCTTGGCCCGTACAAAGTTTTGTTAAGCACTTTTATCAAGAGTTTGATGATTTTATTAAACGTAAGTAACTAATTTTTAGAGAAGGTTAACAATGGCCACCATTGAAATCGACGGAAAAACGATCGAAGTAGAAAACGGTAAGATGATCATCGAAGTAGCTGATGAAGCAGGTATCCATATTCCCCGTTTCTGCTACCACAAAAAATTGTCAGTAGCGGCAAATTGTCGCATGTGTTTAGTCGAAGTGGAAAATAACCGTAAAACTGTGCCTGCCTGTGCTACACCCATTAATCATGGTATGAAAGTATTTACTAAGTCTCCTGCTGCAATCCGCTCACAAGAAGCCGTCATGGAATTTTTGTTGATTAATCACCCTCTGGATTGTCCGATTTGCGATCAAGGCGGTGAATGTGAGCTGCAAGACGTTTCGATGGGATTTGGACGGGATTCATCTGAATATGGGGAAAGTAAGCGTTCTGCTGCTGATGATAATTTAGGGCCGTTAATTGCTACGGAAATGACACGTTGCATCCAATGCACGCGTTGCGTGCGTTTTGGCGATGAAGTCGCTGGGTTATCTGAATTGGGTGGTATTGGTCGTGGTGAAGACATGCAAATTGGAACGTATGTTAATCACAGTATGACGTCCGAAGTGTCCGGTAACATCATCGATTTGTGCCCAGTTGGTGCACTTACCTCGAAACCGTATCGTTTTACCGCCAGGGCATGGGAAATGACCCAGTCACCAAGCATCGCTCCACATGATTGTTTGGGATCCAATGTGTATATACATACGCGTAGAAATCGTTTGATGCGTGTTGTGCCTAAAGAACAAGAGACTATTAACGAAACCTGGTTGTCCGATCGTGATCGATTTAGTTACCTTGGATTAAACAGTACTGAGCGTGCAAGTCAGCCTATGATTCGTCGTGATGGTCAGTGGGAGGTCGTGGATTGGCAAACGGCACTGACATTTGCGGCAGGTGGAATAAGTCGTGTCATTAAACAACATGGTCCGGAACAATTGGCAGCATTTGCATCGTCGTCCTCTACTACCGAAGAGTTGTATTTACTTCAAAAACTCATGCGCGATTTACATGTTCAAAACTTAGATCATCGCTTGCAACAGACTGATTTTCGTGATCAAGCTACACAACCCGTTATTCCAGCGAATTCATTACCCTATGCTCAGCTTGAAAAACAAAACAATGTGCTAATAATTGGCTGTAATGTCGATAGAGAAATACCTCTAGCCGGTATTCGAATGCGCAAAGCATTTACAAATGGTGGACATATCTATGCAATCAACGTTGTTGATTATAACTACCATTTTGATGTCACTGAAAAAGTGACCGTATCTCCTCAAGAATTGCCGATCCAGCTTGCCACATTGCTAGCAGCCGTAGTTGCTGATGGAACGGCAACGTTGCCTGAAGCTGTTTTGAAATTAATTATTGGTTTGAAACCAGATAAAACAATCGATGATATCGCTGCCGCACTTTGTTTACCTCAGTCAGCAATTGTCACGGGCGCGATATGTGAAAACCATCCTCATGCCGCTTTATTACGTACGTTAGTATCCTTAATCGCAGAATATAGTGGTGCTAATGTATTGCGTTTTACTGCGGGTGCTAATAGCGCAGGTGCCGCACTGGCCGGAATGCTTCCCCATCGAAGCGTTGCGGGAAAGACCATTGAATCGCCTGGACTGGATGTACAAGAGGCACTCAATGCTAAATTGAAAGGTTACTTTTTAATGGCTGCAGAACCTGGATTTGATTTTGCTAATCCAAACGGTGCAAGGCAATCGATGCTTGCGGCCGAGTTTGTGGTCGTTTTGTCTGCCTACCTTAATGATTCCATTCAAGATTATGCCGATGTCATTTTACCCATGGCACCTTATGCAGAAACTTCGGGTACTTATATTAATGTGGATGGTTGTTGGCAAACAGTAAAAGGTGTTGTGACACCACATGCTGAGGCAAGGCCTGCCTGGAAAATACTGCGTGTATTAGCTAATGTTCTGCATTGTGATGGTTTTGACTATACCTCAAGCCAAGACGTTTTGGACGAGCTCAATGTGCGTTTTACCATGGGGCATGATGTCAAGAGCACGCGTTTTTATCCAGATGCATTGCCTAGTAGCCGAGATAAACTAGTACGAGCAGGAGAATGGCCACTATATCGAAGTGACGCTATTGTTCGACATGCTAAAGAGCTGCAACAATGTGGTTCCTCGGAGACAACTTGTATTCGAATCAACTCAATTACAGCGGATAAGTTGAAATTGGGTGACATAGCTACTGTATCTCAAGGAGAGATTGAGATAACATTGCCACTACAACGAGATGATCGCATAGCGATTGACACAGTATGGGTAGCGAACGCCATGCCGGAAACGGTAGACCTGGGGCATGCGTATGCTGCCATAACGATTAAATAGGTAAGAACATGCTGCAAAATATTGGCATATTGCTTTGGATTGTCATTAAAATCCTGATTATCGTGCTTCCATTGCTCATTAGTGTAGCCTACTTAACGTACGCTGAACGTAAAGTAATTGGTTATATTCAATGTCGAATCGGACCAAATCGTGTGGGTTTTCGTGGTTTGCTGCAACCGTTTGCAGATTTAATTAAATTAATTCATAAAGAAATTATTATTCCTACGCGATCAAATAAGTATTTATTTATCATTGCGCCATTATTTGCGTTAGCACCAGCACTCGCTGGCTGGGCTGTGATCCCGTTTGATGTCGGTCTTGTGTTATCGAATATTAATGCAGGTGTGCTGTTCTTGTTTGCTATGAGTTCGTTAAGTGTCTATGGCATATTGATTGCCGGCTGGGCATCCAATTCAAAATATGCCATGTTAGGCGCTTTGCGCAGCGCGGCACAAACAGTGTCCTATGAAATTGCTATGGGATTTGCGTTTGTTGGTGTGCTACTTGCTGCTGGCAGTATGAATTTGTCTGATATCGTGTTATCTCAACGAGGTGGGATTACCCATTGGTGGTTTTTGCCTTTATTACCTCTCTTCATGGTGTTTTGGATTGCGGGTATTGCCGAGACAAATCGTGCTCCATTTGATCTTGCCGAAGGTGAATCCGAAATTGTTGCTGGATTTCATGTGGAATACTCAGCTATCGGCTTTGCGCTATTTTTTATGGCTGAATACGCAAGTATGTTCTTAATCTCAACGGTGTTGGCCTTATTATTCTTGGGCGGTTGGTTATCACCGTTCGAGGGCATCCCTGTGTTGAATGATCTGTTTTTCTTTGTACCAGGTCTTGTCTGGCTACTTTTGAAAATCTCGTTCTTTCTCTTTGTGTATTTGTGGATTAGGGCAACGTTTCCTCGCTATCGTTATGATCAACTCATGCGTTTAGGTTGGAAAGTTCTTATTCCGGTGACCATTGTCTGGGTAGTTGTAACGGCTCTGATGGTGATGATCAAATTGAAACCCTGGTTTTGACGTCATGAGTGAATCAATGAAAACAGCATATCGATATATTAGGCATTATGTCCGCAGCTTTTTGTTGTGGGAGTTATTACAAGGTTTAGCGCTTACCGGTAAATACTTTTTTAAGAAAAAAATAACCGTGCAGTTTCCAGAAGAGTCAACGCCTTTATCACCACGATTTCGAGGCATGCTGGCTTTAAGACGCTATCCAAACGGTGAAGAGCGCTGTATTGCATGCAAGCTTTGTGAAGCTGTCTGCCCTGCGTTAGCCATTACCATTGAGTCGGAACCTCGAGAAGATGGTTCGCGACGTACTACTCGATATGATATCGACGCATTTAAATGCATTAATTGTGGTTTATGTGAGGAATCGTGCCCAGTTGACTCGATTGTAGTGACTCCAATACATCACTATCACATTAGTGAACGCGGGCAAAACATCATGACAAAAGAAAAGCTATTGGCAGTGGGCGATCTGATGGAAAAACGTTTAGCAGCAGATCGTGCGGCGGATGAAAAATATCGATAATTTTGAGAATTAATAAAAAACAAGTAACTGCTCGGAGGGTGCTCTTGACGCTCGGAGAACGGTCAGATTTGAGTGCAGGTTGAACGAAAACGATTTCGAAAAAGCGCAGCATACATGGGCTTGGCCTGTCCCGGCGAAGGCCGGGATGAGCATTTTCGAAATCGTTTTCGTTCAAAATGCGCAAAATATACCCGTTCTTTGCTACGGAGTGAGTAGTTACAAAAACAAAGGGTAAGGCATGCACGACTTATTACAGCAGGTGATTTTTTACATATTTTCAGGATTAACTGTGCTTTCCGCATTGATGGTTATCACTCAAAATAATCCCGTACGGTGTGTTTTATTTTTGGTTTTGGCGTTTTTATCCAGCTCCGTATTGTGGATCTTAGTTCACGCAGAATTTTTAGCGCTTATTCTCGTTTTGGTTTATGTTGGCGCCGTAATGACCTTGTTTTTGTTTGTGGTCATGATGCTGAATATTGATATTGAATCCATGAAAAAGGACATGATTCGACGCCTACCATTCGGTTTAATATTGGTTGCTCTGCTAGTGACTTTGCTTTTTATTGCGCTACCTAATGATGCCTTTAAATCGTCTGTTGAAGCGTTATCTACGAAAGCGAGTGTTGTTGAAACGGATCATGTGAATTCATCCGCATCACTTTCTAATACAGAGCAACTGGGTATGGTGTTGTATACGGACTACGTGTTCGCGTTTGAGTTGGCCGCGGCCCTTCTATTGGTGGCGATTGTAGCGGCAATAACGCTGACACACCGAGCGCCTATTCGCTCAAAACGACAAAATATACTACAGCAAATTATGACGCGTCCTAGTGATCGCGTTAAGTTAGTTGGCATGAAAGCTGAAAAATAATAGGTGGGGAATATAGATGATACCAGTGACGAATTATTTAATGTTGTCAGCGATTTTGTTTGGACTAGGATTGGTCGGTATCGTGATTAATCGACGCAACGTGATTTTGCTATTGGTTTGTATTGAGTTGATGTTACTAGCAGTCAATACTAATTTAGTGGCATTTTCTCATTACTACGGTGGGAATGCAGGTGAAGTATTTGTCTTTTTTATTTTGACCGTTGCAGCTGCTGAAGCGGCAATTGGCTTGGCTATCGTAATGCTGCTCTATCGCAATCGGGGCAATATTAATGTGAACAAAATGAATCATTTAAAAGGGTAACAACGTGAGCATTTTACAGTGTTGTTTGATTATTGTGTTGGCACCTTTAGTGGGTTCCGTGGTAGCTGGTTTCTTTCGTAATCAAATTGGGCGTGTGGGCGCACACACCGTAACGATAGCTGGTGTTGGTTTGTCGTTAATTCTATCCATTTATGTAGCTATTGAGATACTTGCCGGAAAAACAGGGTTTTTAGAACACAATTTATATACTTGGGCCAGTGGTGGTGATTTGTTTCCCTATGAGTTTCATATTGGTTTCCTCATCGATCCGTTGACGGCTATTATGCTCGTCGTTGTGACGTTTGTATCGTTTCTGGTTCATGTTTACAGTATTGGGTACATGTCAGATGATCCAGGATATCAACGATTTTTTAGCTATATTTCCTTATTTACTTTTATGATGTTGATGTTGGTAACGGCCAATAACTTTCTGCAACTGTTTTTTGGTTGGGAAGGTGTTGGGCTGGTTTCTTATCTGTTGATTGGGTTCTGGTATCATAAAGAGTCAGCTAATCAAGGCAGCTTAAAAGCATTTGTTGTTAATCGAGTGGGTGACTTTGGGTTTATCTTAGGAATTGCTGTGGTATTGGTTTATGCCGGCAGTCTTGACTATGCTGCTGTGTTCAAACAATCACACGGGTTTATGAATGAAACCATGGAAATTTTTAAGGGACATCCATGGTCTGTTGTTACCGTGATGTGCTTATTGCTTTTTGTTGGCGCTATGGGAAAATCAGCTCAAGTACCACTACACGTCTGGCTTCCCGAATCAATGGAAGGTCCAACGCCCATATCGGCATTGATTCATGCTGCAACGATGGTAACCGCTGGTGTCTTTATGGTGGCGCGAATTTCGCCCTTAATGGAGTTATCTACAACGGCATTAAGCTTTGTGTTAGTAATCGGTGCTACAGGTGCATTATTTACGGGTATTTTGGCACTGGTTATGAATGACATCAAACGTGTTGTAGCGTATTCCACTCTTTCACAGTTAGGTTATATGATGGTTGCCATGGGAGCCTCTGCATATAGTGCCGGAATTTTCCATCTGTTAACACATGCTTGCTTTAAAGCATTACTATTTTTAGGTGCGGGTTCGGTTATCATCGGGTTACACCATGAGCAAGATATGCGAAAAATGGGTGGGCTATGGAATAAAATGCCTATCACGTACGCAACATTTTTAATTGGTAGTTTGGCGTTATGTGCTGTTCCTCCTTTTGCTGGATTCTTCTCTAAGGACACAATCATTGAAGCGGCAAAAATGTCAGTAATCCCAGGCAGTAGTTATGCGTATTTCTGTGTAGCCGCTGGCGCTATGGTAACTGCTTTGTATTCGTTCAGAGCCTTGTTTATGACATTTCATGGTAAACCAAGAATGGATAGTGAGACTTTCTCACATGTTCATGAGTCACCTTGGGTTATTTGGGTGCCTTTAGTGGTTTTAGCGATTCCGTCCGTTATGATTGGTTTTGTAATGTACATGCCTATGTTATTTAATCACCCGTCGTTGCTTTCCGGGTCGATTACGGTATTACCGGTACATAATGTCTTAGCTGAAATAGGTAACGAGGTGACGTCACCGTGGGGAGGTATTCTGCACGCGATGCATTCGTTTGTTTTTTGGATTACTTTGTTAGGTATATTCGTTGCTTGGGTTTGCTATATTGCTGTGCCCACTATACCAGCATTTTTCGCGAGAACATTTGCGTGGATATATCGGCTATTGGTTGATAAGTACGGTTTTGACTGGTTCAACGATCATGTCTTAGTCTCGGGCACAAAAGGTTTAGGGCGATTCTTTTATAACGTGACTGATCAGAAAATAATTGATGGCGTTATGGTTAATGGTAGTGCTCGAACTGTTGGTTGGCTCGCGTTTAAATCACGGGTGATGCAAAATGGCTACTTATATCATTACGTGGGCGTGATGATGTTTGGGTTATTTGGATTTCTATGCTGGTTTTTATTAGCATAGAAATATGGTTTAGGTTAATGGCACTAAGTTAAGCGCGTAGTCCGCGGCTCTTCATGACGGGCTACATTATGGAGATTAGTGCCATTGAGGTTTCAGGTCATCCTTAAGGTGTAGGTATGTCTCATTTGCTCAATATTTTGATTTGGTTGCCCATGTTCGGGGGAGTTGTTGTTCTACTTACTGGACATGACAAGGCAGCCAATTTATCTCGTTATCTTTCGTTAGGAACTGTGTTGCTAACGTTGCTGTTATGTATTCCCTTGATGAAAGGCTTCGATGCAAACACGTATGTTATGCAATACGTTGAGGATTTTTCTTGGATGCAGTCTTTAGGAATTCGCTACACACTGGGCATTGATGGCTTATCTTTATTATTGATTGTATTGACTATTTTCACCAATTTAATCGTTATTCTAGCCACTTGGAACAGTATAAAAAATCGTATGGCACAATATTTGGCGGCATTCCTGATCATGCAAGGTTTGCTAGTTGGTGTTTTTGCAGCCATGGATGCGATTGTATTCTATATATTCTGGGAAGCCACGCTGATTCCCATGTACCTAATTATTGGAATATGGGGTTCTGATAACCGAGTATATGCAGCTATTAAGTTTTTTTTATATACGTTTTTGGGTTCCGTATTGATGCTGGCGTCATTTCTGTATCTTGGCTACCACGCAGGAAGCTTTAGTATTGAAACCATGTACGCCGTTAAGCTCAGTCTGACAGCTCAAACTCTTATCTTTATTTCGTTTTTTCTTGGTTTTGCCATTAAAATTCCAATGTTTCCGGTGCATACCTGGTTGCCAGATGCTCATACTGAAGCACCAGCTGGTGGTTCGGTTATTTTAGCGGCTATTTTGCTGAAGCTTGGAGCGTATGGATTTATTCGCTTTGCATTACCTATTGTCCCGGATGCTTGTAGTAAATACGCGACACTCATGATTGTATTGTCACTGATTGCCGTTGTTTATGTTGGATTGGTGGCGATCATTCAGCAGGATATGAAACGACTTATTGCTTATTCATCGATTTCTCATATGGGTTTTGTGACGTTGGGCTGTTTTGCGGTATACGCCGTCGCAGAACACTCTGGTATTCGTAACGCCGGATTGCTGCTTGAGGGGGCGATTGTGGTCATGATATCGCATGCCTTTATTTCAAGTGGCATGTTTGCTGGAGTCGGGTTCATTTATGATCGAATGCACTCCCGACAAATTAAGGATTTTGGAGGTATTGTAAATACAATGCCTGTATTTGCTTCGTTTTTCATGTTGTTTGCCATGGCAAACGCCGGATTACCTGGAACTTCCGGTTTTGTGGGCGAGTTCATGGTTATTTTGGGTAGTATGAGAGCTGGATTTTGGGTTGCCTTTTGGGCGGCTTTGACTTTGATCATTGGTGCAGCTTATACACTTTGGATGTACAAACGTGTGATATTCGGTGTGACAACAAACAAACGTGTGGAAAAACTCACTGATTTAACCTGGTTTGAGACCACGGCTTATTCGCTATTAGCGTTTATGGTCATTGCGATTGGTGTTTATCCTCAACCGATGTTGAATTATGTGCATCAGACGGCTATCCATACTTTAGAACTTGCAGCTAAATCAAAGGGTTAAATTGACATGAGTGGAATATTAAATACATTTACCAATGCCTTACCGGAAATAATCATACTGATTACTGTCTGTGTGGCTTTACTTAGCGATTTGTTTTTACGTGACCGCTTTAAGTCGATAGCATTGGTTTGCGCAAGTTGTGGTTTGGCATTAGCGGCGGTCGTTAGTTTTGTGTTCTTCGGACAATTTAGTAAGGTTCTTTTTCATGGATTATTCATCAGTGATGATCTCGCACAATTGATGAAGATGTTTATTTACATCTCGGTCTTTCTGAGTTTTGTGTACTCTAAATTATATTTAGATGAACGTAATATGCCATCAGGTGATTATTACGTCCTGGGTCTTCTATCTACGTTGGGCATGATGACCTTGGTATCCGCTCACTCCCTCCTAACTATTTACCTAGGCGTCGAATTACTTTCGTTGCCTTTATACGCCATGACTGCCATGCGCAGAGCAAATGGTGATGCGTCGGAAGCCGCCATGAAATATTTTGTTATTGGCTCTATCGCATCGGCCATGCTGTTATATGGATTGTCCTTGCTTTATGGTGCAACAGGACATTTGGATTTGCAAGAAATAGCCGCTGCGATTGCAGCGCATGGGCATGATCAGCATGGCTTGCTGTCGTTTGCTTTAGTCTTTATTTTGGCGGGTGTTGGTTTTAAGCTTGCAGCTGTGCCATTTCACATGTGGGCTCCGGACGTATATGACGGTGCTCCAACCTCTGTGACGCTATTTTTGAGTGCGGCTCCTAAGATTGCGGCGATGGGAATGGCGTTGCGTTTGTTGACGACGGGGCTGGTTGATCTGGCAGCTCAATGGCAAGAAATTATTCTAATTATGGCCTTATTCTCGACAATTGTTGGTAATTTAGTGGCTATTGCGCAGACCAATATCAAACGTATGTTTGCCTATTCGACAATTTCACATATGGGCTATGCTTTATTTGGTATCTTATCCGCGACGGCATCTGGTTATGCTGCCGCATTATATTATGTGTTAATTTATGCTGTTATGTCGGTTGGCGCATTTGGTTTACTGGTGTTGCTATCACGCTCTGGAGTTGAAATAGAGCGAATTGAGGATCTCAAAGGATTGAACAAGCGTAATCCGTGGTTAGCCTTTATGTTGATGATTGTTTTATTTTCGATGGCGGGTATGCCTCCAACGGTAGGTTTTTTCGCTAAATTATTGGTTCTCAAGGCGTTAGTCGATGTGAACATGACTTGGGTTGCTGTATTGGGGCTGATCTTTGCGGTGATTGGGGCATTCTATTATTTACGAATCGTTAAAGTCATGTATTTTGATGAGGCTGCTGATGGCGGACACATCAGACTACCACGAAGTGTTACGGCTCTTTTTTCGATGAATTGCTTATCCTTGTTGTATTTGGGTATTTTCCCCAGCGCACTTATTGCAGCATGCGTGAGCGCATTTTCGAGTTAAATTATAATTATAAAAAACACTTGCTTATCAACTCCATTGTCCGTATAATTGGCCACAGTTGATGCGGGGTGGAGCAGCCTGGTAGCTCGTCGGGCTCATAACCCGAAGGTCGTAGGTTCAAATCCTGCCCCCGCTACCACTATATTAGACCCCATTTATGGGGTTTTTTATTATCCTAAAAACGCTTCTAATTTTAAAAGTTGTTTAGAGGACGTTGGGAGTCTAAACACATGATCCAAGAAAAAATTGAGCAACATATTAGACCCACCGTTGAAAACATGGGTTACGAATTATGGGGCTGTCAATACCTTGCACAAGGTAAACATGCTCTATTGCGAGTGTATATTGATAAATCAGATGGTATCGGCATCGAAGACTGCGAACAGGCCAGTCGGCAAATCAGTGCATTGCTCGATGTGGAAGATCCCATTTCGGGTCATTATAGTTTAGAGATATCATCGCCAGGTATACCAAGACCGTTATTTTATAGCACGCAGTATCAACGATATGTTGGTGATACCGTCGAGATTAAATTAGTTAAACCTGTTGAAGGTAAGCGAAGGTTCATAGGCGTAATTGTTTCGGCCGATGAGCATGTATTAGTGCTTGACGTTGACGACAAAAAGATGGATTTTCTTTTTTCCACTATTGTGAAAGCACATTTGACATCTAAGTGAGGCGAATGATGAGCAAAGAATTGTTATTAGTTGCTGAGGCACTATCCAATGAGAAAGGCGTAAGTAAAGAGGTTGTTTTGAGCGCCATTCAATCTGCGTTGGAATCGGCAACACGTAAGCTTTCCGGCATGGAGCTTGGTATTCGCGTGGCACTTGATCCACGCCATGGAGATTATGAAACGTTTCGATTTTGGGATGTGGTTGCCGATGATGAACTTGAGTATCCCGATCGTGAATTGACACTTGCTGAAGCAGAGGCACGCAAGCCTGGTGCGGCTGTTGGTGATCATATCGAAGAACCGATGCCTTCTATTGAGTTTGGTCGTATTGCGGCACAGACGGCTCGGCATGTTATTTTTCAAAAAATTCGTGAAGCGGAACGTCGTCTAGTCGTCGATCAATTTATGGCGAAACTTGGCCAATTGGTTTATGGAACGGTTAAAAAAGTAACCCGTGATAACATCATAGTTGATTTAGGTGGGAAGGCGGAAGCCTTTATGCCTCGTACAGAAATGTTGCCACAAGAAATGTTTCGTCCCAATGATCGAGTCCGAGCGTATTTATATGATATTTCTGAGCATGCTCGTGGGCCGCAACTGTTAGTTAGTCGTGCTCGTAAAGAGATGTTAATCGAATTATTTCGCATTGAAGTTCCTGAAATTGGCGAAAATATTATTGAAGTGAAAGCAGCTGCTCGCGAGCCAGGAAATCGCGCGAAAATAGCAGTCAAAACGAACGATGGTCGTATTGACCCCGTGGGTGCTTGCGTAGGTATGCGCGGTGCGCGAGTTCAAGCGGTGTCGAGCGAGTTGGGTGGTGAGCGTGTTGATATTGTCTTATGGGATGATAATCCAGCTCAATTGGTCATTAACGCTATGGCACCAGCTGATATTTCGTCTATCGTTGTTGATGAAGACACGCATACCATGGATCTAGCTGTACATAAAGATCAACTGTCTCAAGCGATTGGTCGTAACGGACAAAACGTGCGACTTGCCAGCCAATTAACCGGTTGGACTTTGAATGTCATGACGGTTGAGGAGTTTGAAGGTAAAAGTCAGGAAGAGTCTGCTAAGACTGTAAAATTATTTGTGGATGCGTTAGAAATCGATGATGACATAGCAGCACTGTTAATTGCGCATGGTTTTTCATCTTTAGAAGAAGTTGCCTATGTACCCAAAGATGAATTGCTGGCAATTGAAGAATTTGATGATGAAATCGTAGATGAGTTACGTAATCGAGCTAATGATATTCTGTTGGCGCAAGCACTGACTTCTGGTACGGGCTTAGGTGATAACGATACGCATTTGATGTCAATGGAAGGTATGACCGAAGCACTTGCGAAACAACTCAATGAGCTTGGTGTTAAAACGGTTGATGAGTTGGCTGAGCAGTCTGTGGATGAGTTGCTTGTTATTCCTGGTATGACAGAAGAAAAAGCTGGCGCGTTTATTATGAAAGCACGGGAACCGTGGTTTAAAACAGAAAAAGCTGAGTAGTATTAAAAACCTAGGTAACAGCTTGTTCTTCCCCATCGACGTCCCGCGTTTTATGCTGGACCCAGTGATATTGCTAAATTCTGGAATCTCGCGGACAAGCCGTGAGACGTCGAATTTAGTCGGGAGTGAGTCGTTACAAATCTAGTTACGAAATAGAGTCAGTTCTTATGGAACGACTGAGAGAGGATTAAATTATGGCGGATGTGACGGTTAAACAGTTGGCTCAAGTTGTAGGCATCCCTGTTGAGCGCTTATTGAATCAGTTGCAAGAAGCTGGATTGACTATTGCTGATGAGCATCAAACAGTAAATGAAGATCAGAAGCGAATTCTTCTCAATCATTTGAAAAGCGGTACAAACCGGACTGAACGTACGACGCCAGATCGTATTACGTTACGTCGAAAAAGTGTTTCGCAAGTCACAGGCCATGATGCGCATGGTGGTAAAACAGTTAGTATTGAAGTACGTAAAAAACGTGTGTTTGTTAAACGTCCTTTGGAAGAAACGTCGATCGAGGATACGATCGATGACGATAATCATCCGGACATACTGCCGCCTGAGGATAATATACCAGCGGAGGTGAGCATTCCGTCTGAGCCGGCAATAGCAGAAGAATCGACACTTGAAGTTGTCGATGCAACGTTATCCAGCACAGAGCCCGTTGTTGAATTTCAGAAACCTGACGAAACGGTATCTAAAGAAGCTGCAAAAGAGAAAGAGAAGGCCTCTAAGAAAAAGACGGTTGTCAAAGAGGAAAGTGAAGCGCCCAAGTCTGATTTTAAACGAGGTAAGCGCAAAGGTAAGCAAAGTACGCCACTTCGAGATGACAATGACGATTCAGGTGCTTATCCAAAGCGTCATAAACCCAAAAAACGCAAATTTAATGAAAAATCCGATAAATATCGTGAAGCTGAAGAAGCATTGACGCACGGATTTGAGATGCCTACGACACCTACAATACACGAAGTGTTTATCCCTGAAACGATAACGGTCGCTGATTTGGCGAAACGAATGTCAGTGAAAGCCGCTGAAGTGATTAAAGTGATGATTCGCTTGGGTGCAATGGCTACTATCAATCAAGTCATTGATCAAGAAACAGCAATCATTGTTGTTGAAGAAATGGGTCATAAAGCGCTTGCTCTGCAAGAAAATGCGATTGAGAACAGTTTGGATGATGCGGTGTCGAAAGGTGGTGAAGAGCTGCCACGAGCACCGGTGGTCACGATCATGGGTCATGTTGATCACGGAAAGACATCCTTACTTGATTATATTCGCACAACAAAAGTTGCCGCTGGTGAAGCGGGTGGTATTACTCAACATATTGGTGCGTACCACGTTAGCACGCCCAAAGGTCAGATTACGTTTTTAGATACACCAGGACATGCGGCCTTTACGGCAATGCGTGCTCGTGGTGCACAGGCTACGGATATTGTTGTATTAATTGTAGCTGCTGATGATGGCGTGAAACCTCAAACGGTGGAAGCCGTACAGCATGCCAAAGCGGCAAAAGTGCCTATTATTGTTGCCATCAATAAGATGGATAAGCCCGGTGCTGATCCGGAACGTGTGATGAATGAACTATCCAACTACGAAGTCATTCCTGAGTCGTGGGGTGGTGATACCATGTTTGTAAATATCTCAGCAAAATCTGGTTTAGGCATTGACCAATTGCTGGATTCCATTTTGTTGCAATCCGAAGTGCTTGAGTTAAAAGCACACACAGACGGTGCGGCGAAAGGTGTTGTCATTGAATCACGATTGGATAAAGGTCGTGGCCCAGTGGCTACCGTATTAGTCCAGCGTGGAACGTTGCGTAAAGGTGACATCATATTAGCTGGCTTTCAATATGGCCGTGTGCGTGCACTGGTGAGTGATAATGGTAGCTTAGTGGATAGCGCGGGCCCATCGATGCCGGTCGAGATATTAGGTTTATCGGCTATACCGCATGCCGGTGATGAAGCGATTGTTGTGCCTGACGAAAAGAGAGCGCGAGAAGTAGCACTATTTCGTCAAGGTAAATTCCGTGATGTTAAATTAGCTAGACGCCAAAAAACATCGTTGGAAGGTATCTTTGAAAACATGACGGCTGCTGAAATGAAGGTCTTGAATATCGTACTGAAAGCCGATATGCAGGGTTCAGTCGAAGCGATTGCTGATGCGCTGGTTAAATTATCGAATGATGAAGTGAATGTTGAAATTATAGCAAGCGGCGTGGGTGGAATTACCGAGTCGGATGTTCATTTAGCACTGGCGTCGAATGCTTTGTTGGTTGGTTTTAACGTGCGTGCCGACGCCGGCGCGAAACGTCTCTCCGATCAAGAGTCTGTCGCACTTCATTATTACAGTGTGATTTATGATATTGTTGACCAAGTGAAAGGTGCTTTAACAGGTATGTTAGCACCGCAATTTAAAGAAGAAATCGTAGGTATTGCCGAAGTGCGTGACGTGTTCCGTTCGCCGAAAATAGGCGCCATTGCTGGTTGCATGGTAACGGAAGGTGTTATTAAGCGAAATAATCCAATTCGTGTGCTGCGTGATAACGTAGTGATTTATGAAGGTACACTTGAGTCGTTGCGGCGTTTTAAAGACGACGTATCTGAAGTAAAACACGGTTTTGAATGCGGGATTGGCGTTAAGAATTATAATGATGTGAAATCTGGCGACTTGATTGAGGTATTTGAAACAATCGAGTTAAAGCGTAATTTGTGATGAATGAACCAGTATGAGTGATTTTAAACGAACAGATCGAGTCGCTGAGATGATGCAACGTAAGTTAGCGCAGCTCATTCAGCAAGAAATAAAAGATCCCAGACTACCTGGTTTTATTACCATTTCTGCGGTTCAGGTTACGAAAGATTTAGGCCATGCTAAGGTCTATTTTACTGTATTTAATGGTGACCCTGTGGAAGCACAATCCATATTGAATGCAGCAGGAAGTTATTTGCGCACAGCACTTGCTAGAACAATTACGTTGCGTACCGTGCCGCAGTTGCATTTTATTCACGATAAATCAGTCGAATACGGTAGCCGCTTGAGCCGTTTGATCGATGAAGTCAATACAGTGCCCGAAGATGATCAACACGATAATGAACAAGATAAGTAACGATTTAATCTCTTCCGAACCTTCGACGACTCATCAGGACGTTGAACGAGGGAGAGGAGTTACTAAAACCGTTCATATTAAGCAGCGTGTGGATGGTATTGTAATCGTCAATAAACCCATCAATCTTACATCTAATGCTGTGTTACAGCGAGTTAAACACCTTTATCATGCGAAAAAAGCCGGACATACCGGCAGTTTAGATCCCATGGCAACGGGGATGTTACCTCTATGTTTTGGTGAAGCCACTAAAGTATCGCAATTTTTACTGGACGCTGATAAATGTTATGAAGTAACGGGTCTCCTGGGAGTTAAAACCAATACGGGCGATGCGATGGGAGAAGTCATTGCAACGACCACCGACTTTACCATTACACACAGCATGCTAACTGAGCTTTTATCTGGTTTTACAGGACCGATTCAACAAGTTCCACCGATGTTTTCTGCATTAAAACACAAGGGTTTGCCATTATATAAATTAGCGCGTGCCGGTATTGAAATTGAGCGAAAGCCTCGAAATATTGTGATACATGACTTGCAATTAAATGACTTTGATGGCAAGCAGCTGAAATTGACCGTTCGATGCAGTAAAGGAACGTATATTCGCAGTCTAATCGAAGATATTGGTGAGTGCTTAGGTGTTGGCGCACACGTGACGCAATTGCATCGTTGTTATACGGCAGGATTTGAAGGTGTGACCATGTACTCCTTAGATGAGTTGATGGCGAAATCACCTGAGCAATTGATGGATTGTTTATTACCGACTGATCGTGCTATTCAAGGCTTACCCATAGTTCATTTATCCAATGAGCAGGTTTTGATGCTATATCAAGGTAAAATGATCGAGGATTTAACCTTAGCTAGTAACATTGCGGACTATGTGCGTTTGTATGAAAACGATACGACATTTATTGGACTAGGTGAGATTGAGGAAGCGGGCGTACTAAAGGCAAAACGATTAATAGCAAGAGAAATGGGTTAGTATGATGATCTTAAATATCATTGGTGCTGGGCATGTCGGGCAAACATTAGGGCATTTATTTGTAAAGCATCAATTGGTGAGTGTGGGTGGTATTTATAATCGAACGCGTGAGAGCGCTATGGATGCGATTCGTTTTATCGGACAGGGCTCATACTGTGCGACCATAGCAGAACTACCTCATGCGGATATCACGCTGATCACGACACCGGATGATTGTATTGCAAAAACATGTTCGTCTCTCGCATTGAATAGGCACATCCACGCTGGCGATATTGTGATGCATTGTAGTGGTGCGTTATCTTCCGATTGTTTATTCTCAATGAAGGAGCGGGGTGGTTTGGTCGCAAGTGTTCATCCAATGAGAAGTTTTAAACAACCTGCGATCAGTGTTCAAGAATATATTGGCACATATTGCGCCATGGAAGGAGATGAACAGGCCTTAGCTGTGCTGGGCTCACTATTTGAAGCCATTGGTTCAAAAACCCATATTATCAAAAAAGACAAGAAAACGTTGTATCATGCCGCGGCTGTATTCGCATCAAATTATCTCATCACATTGTCACAGCAGGCTTTGGAGTGTTTGAATGAAGCAGGCATTGAGCATGATATCGCGATGCCGCTAATTGTTGGCATTATGCAGAGTACTCTCACCAATTTAACAATCCTCCAATCCCCCAAACAAGCTCTCACAGGACCTGTTCAACGTAAAGACCTTGCAACTATTGAGCGGCATAGGGCTGCTTTCACCAATATACAACAACGAGAGTTGTATGAGAAATTGATGGAAGCCACCAAAAACATCGTTGACTAATGATCAATTGCATCGTAAACAATACCAGGATGAATTTGTTCTATAGGCACATTCTATGTAGGTAAAGGCGCAAGCAATTAATTCTGATTATTTCTATAAAATTCGTGTATGGGATCTCAAATTTAATAACATACCCATAATGGTAGAACGTAGGGTGGGCAAAGCGGTAGCGTGCCCACCAGTTCGGAGCCGGCATGGTGGGCACGCTTCGTTTTGCCCACCTACTTCACACAGTGGCAACCGGATAGGCAGGG
>JAUYQG010000020.1 GCA_030695645.1 Legionellaceae bacterium | reverse complement strand
ACATCGAATTCCACTTCGTAATTCATTGATGCCTGTTTCAACCGTATCTCTGCACCAACCCATGGCGCGTTCTGCACGACGAGAGCTACCTTCAAAATAGTCAATGGCTACTTTAGCCACGAATGCTCGACGTTTATAACCAGTTAATGCCTGCGATGCGTCTTTGATCGTTATTTTTATTTTATCAGTCAACATCCCTGTACAACCTTTCATTCCTTCAGTTTAAAGATGGGATGGATTTTACCTCATACTGAGCATTTACATCAAATATCCCCTGCCGGCTCCGAACTGGTGGGCACGCCACCGCTTTGCCCACCCTACGTTCTACCATTATGGGTATGTTATTAAATTTGAGATCCCTTACAAGTTCTGAATAGACTTGTAATGTTCTGGACTTTGGACAAAACCGCATGCAAAAAGACGCATGCAGTTCTGTCCAAGTAATTTTAGATCTGTGATATTTATAAGCTTACAATGCTTGACACAACCGGCTTTGTTTGTAAGAAAATATACATTCAGGATCATTAGTAATCTAATTTAGAATAACAGATCTCAAATGTCTTGGACAGAAAGACATGAGGCCCTTTTCATGTCTTTTTGTCCAAAGTCCAGTAATTAGTACCAACCACTATAGGTATAACTGGCATCATACCCACAGGTACTGCACGTACTACACGTGTTGCATGTATTACATGACGAGCAACCGCTGGTTGACACATAACTTGTTGTTCCCCAGTTACAAACATCACTGGTACAACAACCACCTAATATTGCAACGGATGCAAACAACACCGCTGATAGAATAATGCGTTTCATAATGACTTCCTTGTTTTAGATTATGCAAGTAAAGTATACACCATGAATTCATTCTTTTCAAAATGACCGAAATAAGGTATAATACCCAACATCGGTGCTTTGATTTTATTGACCAACGTGGCAATATTATCATCCAAAAAAAGCATGTCGTTATCCAAACAATTGGCAATCCATCCAGCACATGACATGCGATGCTCCTCTAAGACTGACATGGTGAGTAAGGCATGATTAATGCAACCTAAACGCATCCCAACCACCAATATCACGGGAATTTGACTTTTCTTTAAGACATCAATCCAAGTTTCGGTTTCATTAAGTGGCACCATTAGTCCACCAGCGCCTTCAATCAATAAGCAATCATAGGAATCACATGTTTTATCCTTACAATAATCAACGATTGCCTGCGCAGATAATTGCACGCCATCGGCATGAGCGGCAAGATGTGGCGAAATAGGTAGCCGTAATGGCCATGGACAAATAGATTGCGTAACATCGTCATTATGAGCTTGTAACCGTAAAGCATCATCACTGACAAGCTGACCCGTCTGCTCTTGACAACCACTTGCAACCGGTTTTAATGCCATCACAGTGTGATTATGGGCCTGTAAACAATGCATTAAGGCACACGTCGCGTATGTTTTTCCACAATCCGTGTCCGTGCCAATAATAAAATAAGATTTCATAACATAAACTCATCCAAACGCTCAATAAATTCATTTTGATGGGATAAAAATGGCACATGTGCTGCTTTACGAAACATGACATACTGAAAGTCAGGGTACTGGACTTGCATATGAGGCATGGTATGACGTGGAATGATGGTATCCAATCGTCCAAACAAATAACACACAGGCACGTTCAAACTTGATAAATGGGGACGTAAGTCGCAATGAATCAATAAATCTAACCCAGCACGCAAGCCCGTAACACTAGGTTGATCGGCATACCATGATGCCGGCAAGTCTTGGCCCTGAAGTTGGGTTTTCATAAAGGTGATCCGTGTTTGACTCGGATCCTGGCTAAATTGCTGATAAAACATCTCGAATACCGCAGGATCAACACCAGCCCAATCGTTGTCTTGAATAAACCGCGGCGAAGACGCAATATTCATCAATTGGGTAACCCGTTCGGGCGCTTCAATACATAAACGTGTCGCCATTAAGCCGCCCATAGACCAACCAATTAAGGCAAACTGCTGCGGCAATTGCTGTAACAAAGCGGCTTTGAAATCATCCCATTCCATATAAGGACTTTGGCCAAAGCCTGGTAAATCAACCAAATACAACTTGTAATTATGTTTCAACAACGATATCAGAGGTGTCCAAATTTGACTGTCAAAACCCCAACCATGCAACCACACAAGCGGTTTTCCTGTTCCATATGTTGTAATATGTATGGTTTTCACGAGGAACCTCAGCCTGATGCATGTAAACAGTGGAACAATAAATCAATCTGCTCAGGCTCATGATGATAATTTAAAATAACACGAAGTCCAGTTTCATCTCGATTCACCGTAGGTTGGCGCATAGGTAAACAAATAATTGCGTGCTCGCGTAAATTAGCGGCCATTGTGGTGGCTTTGTGAGGGCATCCGAGTTGTAGTTGTTGTATTGGTGAGCACGAGTCTCGCCATTTCAGTGGCGATCGTTGGATTGCCTCACGAAAGTAGTGCACTAAGTGAGCTAGTTTTTCACGTCGAGCATCCGCTTGACGAATGATATCAAGCGTTTCGAGTAGTCCATATGAATAAGCCGGGCTTATTGATGTCGAATACACGGCGGGTCGCATTTGCAGTAACGCATCAATCCAAACACCCTGGCCGGCAACAATCGCACCCGATGCACCGACTGCTTTTCCAAATGGAATCACTCGCAAGGGCACGTCCATCTGTGTCAACCGAGATTCCATTACCCCACCCAATCCTTCTGGTCCAAACACACCAAACGCATGAGCTTCATCAACTAACAAATCAATTTGGGCAACGTTCGTTAATTGAGCTATATCGGCCAAAGGTGCTCGTTGACCACTCATACTAAACACACTTTCCGTCATGACGACTGTGTTAGACGATTGATCATCCATTTTTTTAGCTAAATCAATCACGTCATTATGTAAATATCGCTGGTATTTCGCACCGGATAATTTAAGACCGTCATAAATGGATGCATGCACGGCCTTATCAATCAGTAATGAAGCATCCATTTGGGCCAATAAACTGACCACACTTAAATTCGCCGCATAACCAGACGAAAACAACAGGCAATCATCAACCTGCAAAGCCTGCGCAAAGGCTTTTTCTAATGTCCGATGTGCCGCGTGATAACCACAAACGACCATTGAACCACCACTGCCCACTGGATGCGTTGCAAAACCAATTTGGTAAGCTCGCCTCACACGATCATCATGTGCTAACGATAAGTAATCGTTGCTACTAAAATGGATCACATGTTTATCAGCACTAACAATGTGTCGTTGTCGATGCAAGCCTTGTTCGTCACGCAACGCAGCGTATTGTTGCAATTTCAATGTTAAATGGTTGCTCATTCCCACTCAATCGTTGCTGGTGGTTTACCGGAAATGTCGTACGTAACGCGAGAGACGCCTGGCACTTCATTAATAATTCGATTCGATACTTGGCCTAAAAAATCCCACGGTAATTGTGACCAGTGTGCGGTCATGAAATCGATGGTTTCAACAGCACGTAATGCAATGACGTAACCATATTGACGACCATCTCCCATCACTCCCACGCTTTTTACGGGCAAAAACACCGCAAAAGCTTGACTCACTTTCTGATATAAACCAGCAGAATATAATTCATCCAGAAAAATAGCATCCGCTTGACGAAGAATATCTGCGTATTTCTTTTTAACTTCACCCAGAATACGCACACCCAAGCCTGGACCTGGGAATGGATGACGTTGAATCATCGTTTCCGGCAAACCGAGTTCCAATCCGATTTTACGCACCTCATCTTTAAATAATTCGCGTAATGGCTCTAATAATTTGAGACGCATATTATCCGGTAAACCACCCACATTATGATGCGATTTAATCACCTCGGAAACACCCTGGGCATTTGTCGCCGCAGACTCAATAATATCTGAATAAATGGTTCCTTGAGCTAACCAAGCCACATTCGGAATGCGTTGGGCTTCTTCATCAAATACTTCAATAAACGTACGGCCAATGCTTTTGCGCTTCTCTTCAGGACACGTTATGCCATGCAAAGCATGCATAAACTTATCTTCGGCCTGAACCCAAACGATATTGACTCCCATATGCTCTTGAAACATGACTTTAACTTGTTCCGCCTCACACAAGCGCAATAAGCCTGTATCCACAAACACACAAACCAATCGATCACCAATGGCACGATGCAACAATGCCGCAACTACTGATGAGTCAACACCACCCGATAGACCCAATAGAACGTGCTCATCTCCAACACGCTGTTGAATTTTTTCAATGGCTTCCTCGATAATGTGACCTGGGGTCCAATTCGTATCAGCACCACAAATATCTAATACAAAACGCCTCAATATTTGGTCGCCTTGGGGCGTATGCGTTACTTCAGGATGAAATTGCAAACCGTACCAATGTTTTGATGTATTCGCCATACCAGCAATCGACGTGTTACGAGTCGTACAAATCACTTCGAAATCAGGGGGCAAGACCGTTACTTTGTCACCATGACTCATCCACACATCTAAGATTCGCTGATCCGTTTCAGTACGTCGAATATCTTCAAGATTCAATAGTTGACTCTGGCCTTGAATCATCAGTTCGGCATATCCAAATTCACGAAGGGAAGAGGATGCAACAAAACCTCCTAATTGCGCTGCCATGGTTTGCATGCCATAACAAATACCTAAAATGGGGATTCCTGCATAAAAGATCCATTCCGGCGCCCGAGGCGCCACATCAACAGTTACAGTAGATGGTCCACCCGATAAAATAATCCCGCACGGCTTCAATACGGATAGATAGGCTATCCCCAAACCATACGGATGAATTTCACAATAAACACCCATTTCTCGCAAACGTCTTGCAATAAGTTGCGTATATTGCGAACCAAAATCTAATATAAGAATTGGATTTTTTTTTATTGAATCTATTTTAAAATCCTCCAGTATCATCGATTTGATAGTTTGGAGCTTGTTTGCTAATTCGCACATCATGCACATGCGACTCGCGAATACCGGCATTAGTAACTTGCACGAACTCTGCTTTGTCATGCAATTCATTGATCGTGCTAGAGCCTGTATACCCCATACAAGAACGTAATCCACCCAATATTTGATGAATAATCGTTTGCACAGCTCCTTTATAGGGGACACGACCCTCTACACCTTCAGGCACAAGTTTTTCAGCTCCAAGCTCAGCGTCTTGAAAATAACGGTCGCTTGATCCTTGCGCTTGTGCCATCGCTCCAATAGAGCCCATGCCACGATATCCCTTATAGGTACGTCCCTGATACAATTCAATTTCACCCGGCGATTCTTCCGTTCCGGCAAACATACTTCCTAACATAACCGTATGCGCACCGGCCGCGAGCGCTTTACATACATCACCTGAAAAACGAATACCACCATCGGCAATAACAGGTACTTGTCCTTTTAATCCCGCAGCAACATTCGCAATAGCTGTAATTTGCGGCACACCGACACCGGTTACAACACGAGTCGTACAAATTGATCCAGGCCCAATCCCTACTTTAACGGCATCCGCACCCGCTGCAACCAGATCCAAAGCTGCCGCAGCCGTGGCAATATTACCGCCAATCACTTGGACATCAGGAAACTGTTTTTTAATCCACTTCACTCGATTGAGAACACCTTGGGAATGGCCATGTGCCGTATCGACTATAATCACATCAACTCGAGCGTCAACTAATGCTGCAACACGATCGTTCGTACCCTGGCCCACACCAACCGCAGCACCAACCCGCAACTGTTCCGAGTCATCTTTGCAAGCAAAAGGATTGTTTTTAGCCTTTTGAATGTCTTTTACAGTGATCAAACCACGTAAATAAAACGAATCATTCACCACCAATAATTTTTCAATACGATGTTTATGCAGCAGCCGACAAATTTCCTCGCGACTGGCTCCTTCTTTTACTGTGACCAGACGCTCTTTCGGTGTCATGACTGCTGAGACAGGAAGTGACAAATTCGTTTCAAAACGAATATCACGACTCGTCACAATACCAATCAAACGTTCACCATCGACAACCGGCATACCTGAAAAGCTATGTTTCGTCATGATATCAAGCAATTCTTTCACTGAAAGCGTTGGGGCAACAGAAACCGGATCTTTCACCATACCACTTTCAAATTTCTTCACCTTTCTCACTTCATACGCTTGTGCACTGATGCTCATGTTTTTATGAATAATACCAATTCCGCCTTCTTGGGCCATTGCTATGGCTAATCGCGCTTCCGTTACGGTATCCATTGCTGCTGAGACAAGCGGCATATTCAGTTGTATACCGCGTGTTAAACTCGTTTTAAGAGTGACGTCCTTAGGCAAAATTACTGAGTGAACAGGCACAAGCAAAACATCATCGAAGGTCAACGCTTGCTGACTAACTCTAAGGGACATAGCACACTCCGCCAGTTTTAAAAACAATGCGTGATTTTATCTCAAAAGAGAAAAAATATCTATTGAAATGACATAACAATTACGTGTAGACTCAGTCACAATACATTAACTATACTTACTATCGGCTTATAGTAAGTATGCAATTCAAGAGTGGGGTCTACGTTGGCTAATATCATCGTTGTAACTTCTGGGAAAGGCGGCGTAGGTAAAACCACATCCTCTGCTGCACTGTCTATGGGCTTTGCTATGCGAGGCTATAAAACGGTCGTTATCGATTTCGATATTGGACTTCGAAATCTTGATATTATTATGGGCTGCGAACGTCGTGTTGTTTATGACTTTATTAATGTCATCAATGGTGAAGCAACATTAAGACAGGCTCTTATTAAAGACAAACGCATACCTGAACTGTATATCTTACCTGCCTCCCAGACACGAGATAAAGACGCTTTAACCATCGAAGGTGTCGAAAAAGTTTTTGAAGATCTATCACAAGAATTCGAATACATCATCTGTGATTCTCCGGCAGGTATCGAATCGGGTGCTTTAATGGCTATGCATTTTGCTGACCATGCCATTGTTGTCACCAATCCTGAAGTCTCCTCTGTTCGAGATTCCGATAGAATATTAGGTATATTAGCTAGTAAAACAAAGCGAGCAATTGATGGTAAATCACCCGTTCAAGAGCACTTATTATTAACACGTTATAACCCTGAACGTGTGGAACGTGGTGAAATGTTATCCGTTCAAGATGTGAATGATATTCTTTCAATTCCATTAATTGGGATCATTCCTGAATCTAAGGCTGTTCTAAAAGCTTCGAATACGGGTACCCCCGTTATTTTAGACGAAACCAGTGATGCTGGGGCCGCTTACAAAGATGCGGTCGCGCGGTTTTTGGGAGAGAACAGACCGATGCGATTCGTCCAAAATGAGCGCAAAGGGATTCTACGTCGCCTGTTTAGCAAGCAAAAGGAGGAGCTGTCAATATGAGTATTTTAAACTATCTACGTCGACGTCATTCGACAGCATCTGTAGCGAAGGAACGTCTGCAAATCATTATTTCACATGAACGATCACAGCGAAACACACCCGATTGCTTGCCACGCATACAAGATTTGCCCAAACTACAAGAAGAAATTTTAAATGTGATTGCCAAATACATTCCAATTGACCGTGATAAGGTCAGCGTCAATCTAGAACGTGTCGGCGATAGTGCTGTATTGGAATTAAATTTTGCCATGCCAGACAAACCGAAAAAAAATCTTTGCACAGAGGAAACAGTTTAGGAGCATAAGTTATTTTTTCTAGCCGACTTATTGGATTTCATGACTTAGATGAGGTGAAACGTGGTTGAAGAATCAAAAAATGTCGTCCCATCACCTCCTGCCCAGCCAATACATAGTGGGTCACCCACCAAAGGTATTTTAAAGAAATCCAACAGCATCCCCCCAACTCAAGAAAATACAGCTTCCCCGCCCGATTTTTTTGACTCCCGCAACTCATCACCAGGTCCTAGAAAAATCTTTCAATTCGCTGTAGATACAAAACCACCATCAGAACTACATACCATACCAATACGATTCGAACAATCCATCAAACACTTTAAAATCGCCATCTCACACTCAATTCTCATGGATATTATGTCTAATCCATACACGGGAACATTGGCTGTTGTAGGTCTCGTACTATTTATTGCAGGTATTATAGCGTTAGGGGTAGTCTTTGGCTCTCCACAAACAATAGCTGGGGTGTTTGGAGCTGCCCTCACGATTGGCAGTGTAAAAATACTGGGAGGATTTGCCACAGGAATTGGAGCAACCATAGGAGTCGGTCTTTCTTTTTTCAAAGACCCAACCCATAAAAGAAGCCCTGAACCACCAAAATCAGCGTCCAAGCGCTTGAACGAAATCCTAAACGCACCAACCTTGTAGCCGGCGTAGGTTAGGCCGTTGAAACAGATCAAATTTCAGTATGGTCGATGCGCGGTGCTCACGTAGTTTTATTGTGGCAATCAGACGCCTGGACTATGGACTAACTTTGAAAACACAAGTTACGCCGTTCAATTTGTGCATTGATCTCAAACTTATTCGCGCAAAATATAGAATAACGTGCTAATTCCGATTGAATGTTACAATTGAGCTGTGTTTTTTCATCATCAACTAATAATACTGAAAAATGGGACAGCAGAATGAACAACAACTGTTTATTCTGTACTTGTTGAGGCAAGCCTTCAACGACTAACCGTACAAACATCATGACCATTGTTTTGATTTGAATTTGTTTATCAATTAAACGCGACACTTCCTGAGCATTATCATTCCAAAACGTATGTTGGCGCGCTTCATTCGTAATGAGTCCTAAAGCAATAGGCCGAACACCTTTGTATTGCCGCAAAAGATTAAGCCCCTCATTCGCTTGAAGCATCGTTGAATCGGATGCACGAATCACACCAACTTTTAAATCACGCAAGACACACTGGCTCAAAGCAGGAATATACCGCGTAGCACCTGCTATGATATTATCACCTATGATTATTTTATTAGTAGGCTCCTCCATGGACAACATCACCTTGTCTTCTTCACGTTGAGCAGTATAACCTGGGAACTCGATGTTGAAGCTCACTGGCGAATACGTCAGATACCCAATACCATCCTCACCCGATGTTAAAAAAATTAAATTGTTATATCCAAAGAAGAATGAGCGATTGTGTAATTCTTTAGGCAATTGAACAATGGCTAAAGCAGATATTTTATTACTCAGTGATTCAACAGAATAAAAACCCGCAGTTTGATTTAAACGTTCAGCATTTCGCCAAGCAGCATTGACAATATAATCAAATACATAACACTGGCCATCATCCATGAGCATACTGGTTTTTAAGGAGTCCTCTTCAACAACAGGGTATTGAATAGCCGTTACATTTGCGTGGAATTGAATCGTGATATTGGCATGTGAGTGAAGCTTCGCAATCACGTGATTTTTCAGTGCATGCCAATCAAACAAGCCATCGCACGTCTCGATGATCAGTGCAATATTATCAACATCCAACAACGTTGCAAAGTGCTGTTTATCTGCAATGTTATAAAACGCATCTACAGGCCCAAGAACCCGATTTCTTACATCTTGGCGCACTAAGGTTGCATAGTGAGATTTTAAAGCTTCAAAATGAGAGATGACGTTTTCGGGTGAGATAACCGATTGCGTAGAAATTACGTATGCAATTCGATCGATTCCATTGACTCGTTCACGTTCTTGAAAAGGTACGTCCATTTGCTCTTTTAAATGTCTCAATAATCGAATACAGGCATCTAAACTTACCTTAGCAACAGCTATATCCGAATGATAAAAACCAACACTAAAGCAATGGGACGTCGCATCACTCGACTGCCTTAACAGATTATCTGTACGCTCAAACAAAGTCACCTCGTGTCCTTTATTTGCCAATTCTATTGCGGTAGTGCAGCCAGCGATACCTGCACCAATAATTCCGATTTTACTCACAAAACACCTTTTTAAAAAATTCAATCTCTGGACAAAAGATCTCAATATCCATAAAAATAATCTTTTTCAAGCCACGCCTCATCTAAACCAAGACTAAAATGATCGTGCAAGAGCTTCTCTGCCGTACAAAGAGCGCCTTCCACCCACCCCTGCAAACCTGAAAACGACTCACCAATAATATGAATATTTTCATGTGCAAATGGTTTCCTCATGGACTCCATTACGGTTGAAACGCAATATCCAGGATTCCAAGCATGAAACCCACCACCATAGGACTCGCTTAGCCAATTCGAAAAAAAACCAACCACGGGAGTTTCGATGTCATCTTTCCGATGTATTATTTTAAGCTGCTTTGTTAATTCAGCAATCGTAGCATCGGATAACAATCCTGATTCCATAGTATGACCAATATATGGAAGCCAATAATCGGTCAAATCCATATCGATGGTTGATAAGAAAACGGAGGTGTGTTTTGAGTCATGACTACCAAAATAATACCCATGGCGCAAAGGCAAGTCGGTAACCATATGCCCATTTAAACCATCAAAATCAGTTTCCCACCATGGCGTTTTAAATAATAGTGCAAATCGGATAACAGGCAATATTCGGACTGACGCTAACAAATTTTTAAATATAGAGCCGTAAAATAACTCGCTCAAACCAGATAACCAACCGAGATTCATCAATGGCCCTTTAGGGATAGCCAGGACGATTTTATTCGTAATAATAACGTGCTCTTGATTATTTTTTTTATCATGAAACACCAAACGGTATTTTCCCAGCTGACCATCATAATGTTCAATCGTTCGTAATTGCCTATCGGTATGTAACTGCCCACCTAAACGATTAAATTCATCACTTATTTTTTCAGTTAAGCTAGAAAACCCATCGGCAACACACCAATACTCAATATCATCTTTTGCCTTATAACCAATCGATTGAGAATAAGGAAAGGCTTCTTTTGCATTCCAATTAATTGTTTTCGCGTAATACTCCCCCGAATCACACAAAAATTTCAATGTTTCATGCGATGAGGATGCTGTAATTAAATTAGCAAACCCTATATTTTGTAAAGACTGTCCTTGCAAATGCCCCTGATGAGGATAAATCAATTCTTTTTTAATTTCAGATTGTACATCGTTATGTTTTTTTACATCATCGATGATACTGTCCAGAATCTTAAAAGGACTCATATCTCGACAAGTCTCAGGCAAAACATAAGGAACATTACTCCATGTATTTGTATCAAGGTGTTTCCCACGCAAATAATAAATATGATTATCTACATATCCAGTATCAAACGGTTGTTTCTTCAGAGCGTAATGGTTTTCGATAAGGTTGGTAATAATTCGCTGCGACGTTACGTAGCGCATACAACCCAACTCACAAGGCAATTCAAGGTTTGGATGACTGACGCTTTTTATTCTGCCACCAACACGTTCGCTGACTTCAAATAAACCAATCGATTGTTCGCTATAAGCGGGTGAACGAGCAAGCCTCATCCCTGTATAGAGGCCTGCTATCCCTGCGCCAACAATAGTAATGTCGTAAAACGAATGCTCCATACCGTTATGCCTCTATTAAAGAATGATCTTTCAGATGTTGTAACTGAGCTAAAATATCATGCTCATCTAACGCAATAAAATGGGGTAGCTCCTTGATTTTCAATTGAGTTTGTGACGAAACAAACGTGATGTCAGTCAAAGAGACATCTCTTGATAAGCCAATATAACTCAGAAGGTTAACACTGATTGTTGGTATAATCGGACGCGCTAACAACGCAAATATTTTAACTGCCAACACAGACAATGCCAAGGTTGTACGCAAGTTATCACTTAAATAGGCTTTGTCAAAATATTGGATTTGTGTCGTTTGAAAATCCAATGCAGCATCTGCCAAATCATTGAGTGTCTTAGTAACCGCTCGGAGCGAGAAGCTATCGATTGCATAATTTTCTAACGTTTGATGGCGAAAGAATAAAAGAGCATTATAAAATCTGCGTTGTTCCGAAGTCCAAGCACCTGGCTCAGGAATAGCATTATTAAAATTCAACGCGATACAATCTGTTAAACCAACAGTCCATTCTTTTAATACGACAGAAAACAGCTGATTCACCGATCGACTAAACGAACTTAATTTGAAATTGGATCGAACCCCCTCTGGCCTAACCTCACTTAAAAACCATCGAATATAGTCAGCAGGCGCCGTATGCAAAAGATCCCTACCCCAAATTAAATGCCCGCGACTTGTTGAAAATTTACTCCCATCCAAATCCAATAACTCATTAACAACATGTGCCGATGGCGGATTAAGTCCGCCTAATGCAAAATAGACCGCCGGGAAAAGAAGCGTATGATAATAGGTATTATCAAAACCATAAAAATGAACAACGCGTGTATTCTCTCTGTTATAAAACCATTTGATTTTATCCATCTCATCTTTAATGTCATCTGGTGCAAGATTTAGTGCAGCCCATAAATAGCTTGCCGCCATTTCAAACCATACATAAATGATCTGATCGTGATATTGAGGCAGTGGGACTTGAATCCCCCAGGTATTGATATGAGACACACAAATGTCCGGCAATCCGTCTGTCATCATTTTTTGTGAAACAGACAAAGCATGGGCGCTCATGGGTGTTGATTTAATATACTCACTCAATGCATCATTGAGTAAACTCATTCGAAAATACAAGCGCTTACACGTCTTTGAGATAACCGGTTGGCCCGTTAACCGCTCATAAGCTTCGGTCATATCAACACAACGATTAGGACGACCGCATTCTTCACACGCATTACCGTCCGACTCTCGTTGGCAATAAGGGCATTTTCCTCTGATAAACGCTTCGTTTAAATATCGTTTACTATCCGCACTAAATGCAGCAGGCTCTTCTTTTTCAACGATGTATCCGGCATTATACAACGTCATAAAAATGCGTTTAACAAACTGGCTATAAGCTTCATTTTTATTTGGCTCTATAAAATAATCCAATTGAACGCCATATCCGTCCAATGTTGTTCGAATACGCTGTGCATACTTATCTGCAACCTTTTGTGGCTCGCTATGTTCAGCTTTTGCTTTTGTAACCATATACGTTTGATGGTCATCTTGACCCGTCGCATAGTACGCGCTAGCGCCAGACTCTGATACGTATCGACGATAAATATCAGCGGCTAAATAAGGTCCTGATAAATGCCCCAAATGCAAATCACCATTGGGTGTTGGCGGTGTTGCAAATACCAACGTTGTTTCCTCAGGCACTACTATGGCTACTTCCTCAATTTCAGGCGTTGGATTTTCCCAATAGCACGAAATAAAATGAAGCGGCTCACTCTCACTTTTATTCTCAACAATATGATTAGAAAAAGCCGCTATTCTTATCCCCATACCCGCAGATACATTGACTTCCTCTTTATCAACATGCACAACACCATGACCCGATAAAAAGAAAAAAAACTCGACTTCAATATGATTATGAACGCGTGAACGGGCACTAGGTTCTACATTGCAAAGCATTCCATGCACAGGAGCATCGCCAAAATCCAATGGGAAATAATGTAAATCATAGGCGGTTTGTGTACAGTCCAAAGCAGAAAATAATTGATACGTCATCGCCATACTCTCCTTAATTAATGTGCGTTTCATTGTTTAAATATAAACTTTTTATCGAATAAAATGGGGTACTCACTTGCTTACGTAACGCCTGAAGTTCAATCAACGCATAATGCTCAACGAACAAAAACGGAATCTGATTCTCTTGGGCACAGAGTGCATCATGAGCGGCATCGCCAATAAAAAGAACCTTTTCTTTCAAGATTGGCTGTTGCGTCAAGAGCGTACTGATGATGTTAACTTTTTCACGTGGCGAGCCATAAATCCCTTCAAAATAATGATGCAACTGTTTATGCTTTAATACCTTTTCTGCTTCATTCGTATTCGTTCCAGTTGCAACAAATAACTTCAGGTCGCTTTCTGCCAATAAAGTAATCGCATCATCAGCATGCTCACAAAGAGCCGCATTACAATAACGCTCATCCAACAAAGCAGCATAGCGACTGGCATAACATTGATAGAACGCATCGAAGTCACCATCACGCCCTAAAGTGTTATAATATAAATTCTTAAAATGGAATAATCGCGGCTGACCAAAATTTTTACTAAAATCCTGCAAATAGGACTCAACAACATCTCGATTAAAGTCGCCCAAGGCATCTCTCATGCAAGCAATTTTAAGATGATTGCTATCTATAATGACACCATCAAGATCAAAAATAATCAGATCAAACGACGTTAAAAAACGACTCAAAATTGTTTCTTCATGCATAATCATGCACAACCTCGCGGGTTTGTTTCGCATCATTTGCAATAACAGACGTTGAGGCGATCGTTGAAAAGGCTTCATCTAACTGCGCAGATGAAAATTTTGCAGCATCCATCTCTTTTAATAACACCAAAACGTCCATTTTTTCAACAACTGAATAGGTATCATTGTCTTCTAGGGCTTGAACATAACTGGGATGAATACGTCCACTTCCAGAAACACCATACAATGGCGTGGCGCCCCATCCATATACTTTATGCATGTCTTGAAAATATTGGCTTATAAAGGAATAGAGCTCAAATTGTTTCTCGAACGTCACATCCTTGCGAAGTATTGAAATAACCTGCTCGGTTTTAGCATTCCCAGCACCACGCCCCATGCCATAAACGGTACTATCAATCCAGGTAGCGCCCGCCTCTATAGCAACAAGACTATTATGCAAAGCAAGACCAATATTATCATGCGCATGATAACCAATAGGACAGGTTAAAGCATCTGAAAATCGACTGATTAACGACCTTACTTTATCTGGCGACAAGGATCCTAATGAATCTGCAAGATAAACAGAAGATAAGTCACTGTACTTCTGTAAGTCATCAATACACGTCTGAAGCTCACTCGGGGAAGCCAGATCAATTTGCATCAAATTAATACAAATATCATACCCGCTCGCTTGAAGTTCATGAATATAGCAACCCAAATGACTCACATGAGAAAAATGCACCGCAAACCGCAATACGGTAATCGGCAAAGAAGCGCTCAACAAATGCGCTCGAATGGATGGCGCTATCTCTGTCTGACACATAGAGCTAAGATCTTTCACATCGATCATGGCCGCAAATCGTAATTGGGGGTAATCATGTACTAAACCACCTAAATCACTGGGAATGCCATCAGGCAAATTACCAAAAGGTCCGGCTTTATTCTCAGATAAACTGATATAACCAAGCTCAATCACGTCTATGCCTATTTTTCCACACAAAGCGATGTAACGAACCACCAGCTCTGGGTCAAAATGCCAATTGGTATAATAGCCGCCATCCCGAAACGTGCAATCAAGCACAGTAAGCGACTTATCATTCAACGGATAAGAAACAGGGAGGGTGCCCATGTCTTCTTTTTTCATCATGCTTCCTCAAAAAATCAATCGAATAGGATGACGCATTACTCGCGAAGTTCAATCACTAATTCTAATAAATAATTATACGTTGCTTCCGCTTCTCGAAGCGTTTCAGGATCAACGACATAATCAATCGGCGATCGAACATAGGTGTTTTTAATCAGCCCACGTTTTTTCAAGAAATGCTTACCAATAGCGGCATAACAGTCAATGCTGTTCATCATATGGCACATTAGATAAGATAATGCATGACCAACGCGCCTCGCATTTTTCTCATCCCCCTTTTGTAAAAGCTTCCACAATAAAACCATAATCTCTGCTGTTTCTGTCGCAGGAATGGAACCTTTTAGTCCACGTTTATAACAATCAAGCAACATCATGCCACCATCGCCTTCAAAAATATGCGCTTTGCCTTGAGTCGCATCTCGGAGCTGACTTAAACGAGGAGGTGTCGGCGAGGATTCGGGTTTAAACATAACGCGCTCTTCACCAAACTCATGAAGCAAGCGGGCTTGAACTTCGATACTCAATGGACGCTTTGCAAGACTTTTTGCATGGTGAACAATCACAGGAATAGTGACGGAGCGGATGACTTCTGAGAAATATTTATACATTTCTTCGTCGCCAAGTGCCATAATAGATGGATGCATAACTAATAAGGCATCTATCCCGACTTTTTCAGCGTGTGTTGAAAATTCAATGGCACTTTTAATGCTCTCACCACCGGTGCTCATAATGGTTACACAACGTCCTTCTGCTGACTCAACACACAACTGTGCCAAACGAAATCGTTCTGCTGCAGTAAGGCGCAGTAACTCGGACACCTGACCAATCACGAAACCATCACAACCCACGTTAATCAAATGATTTACTTGTAAATTAAAATCATTTTCATCGATATCAAACTGATTATCGTAAGGCATCAAGATTACAGGAAGAACTCCTTTTATTTCTTTATTCATAGATAACCTCTTCATAGTTAATTAAAAATACATTGTCATATTATTGGACTTTGGACAGAAAGACATGAAACGAGCCTCATGTCTTTCTGTCCAAGAAACTTGAGATCTATTACTCTCAACCAGTTCATTAATTACACTATATGCAACTATCCTCATAAAACAGATCGATTCTACCCAATAATATATGTCTGTAAATTTCACGGATCTGAAATTATTTGGACGAAATTGCATGCGTTTTTTTGCATGCAGTTTTGTCCAAAGCCCAAATATTAAGTATCAAGCGCCTTAATTTGCCTCAAAATGTCTGAGCCAACCCAAGGCGCCATTTTAAAACCACCACCACTAAAACCAGTCGCCACAAAAATTCTCTGAGCCTCATCAACAGCCATAACCCGCCCCGTTCCTTCTTTGGTATAACAATCAGGACTTCGCAATGAAGCCACGCACTCGCTGGTACTGACCCAGTTCCAACGATTTGTCCCCTGTTGCTTTATTTTTTCAGAGTGATCTTTATCCGTTTTAGCCCAAGAGGGCGAACCATCGAGACGTAAATGAGTTGGATGACCGAGGTAAATTTTTCCACTTGGCGCATCGGGTCGACCATTTAATTGGTAGCAATCATCAATATACGCAGGCAGTTCTTCTGGAAAAGCCGCGGGTCGTCGAACATCCACATGAATCAACTGCGCATAAAGATCATGTTTTATATTCAATTGATCAAGTAATGCAGGCGTCGAATAGCCTGTAGCTAAAATTACTCGCCGGGCATATAAATGACCGATTGATGTCTCAAGGCTACAAATTTCTGGGTTTGAAAAATTATATTTTGTAATATCAACGTGCTCGTAAAGAACACCTGATTTGGCTTTAGCGGCCTCGAGCCAACTGTGCGTCACTCGAACAGGATCCATATAGCCCGATAGAGGCTCATAAACGGCGCCATGTGATTTATCAATTAAGATCGTTCCAAATTTATTGTGCAAACGATCTGCATCTAACCATTCGATAGGAATTTGCTTTGATAAACGCGAGCTTTCACTCACTGCAAACGCAATGTCTTTTTCTTCCGGAAAATAAAGAAACCCTGTCTTAATAAAAGGACACGCGACACTAGTCGCCTCTTCAAATCGCGTGTAATAATCCCAACTAAACACGGCTTTATCGCACAAGTCTTTATTCAGGTGAAAACAACGAACAATGCCGCCAGACCACATCGTACAACCCGATACGACGGTGTTTTTTTCCAATAGGCAAACAGTAAACCCATAACGGGCCAGATGGTAGAACACACTCGCACCAATAACGCCGCCGCCCACAACAATATAATCAAATTCTTGAACGTGTTTAGGCATAAGTAACTTCCTGGTTTTGCTCTAATCGCAAAGCCACAGATTCAAATAATGTGTCTGATAATCCGTCTGCTTGATTCAATGTCACTTTAATGTGCTGTAAAATATCGTTTGCTCTTATTGCACCAATCGAAAGTAACGTATCAGTAATCCCATGGGTGTATTCATTACATCCTTGCGTATACACTCCAGCCAACAGTGAAACGCATGTATCCATTCGATAATGTCGATTGATATGTGGCTGCTGGTTGTTGTCATAGACAAAATAGTCAGATAACGATCGTAATACAACAGGTGGGTTACGATAGGTGTAACCTGTGGCTAAAATAACGCCATCAACGTGTAATGTGCTTCTCGCATCAGAGCCATCTTCCATTGTCTCGATATCAATAGAGACATGCTCCTCCGTTGCAACAAGGCGTTTTATATTGGAAAACCGAAAGTACTGCAGCCGATTGGTTCCCAAAACGGACTCATCGTATTTGAACTTATACAGCCTTTCAATAAGATCTACGTCAACAACAGCGTAATTTGTATCCAAATACGTCGCTAAGATTTTATTTCGTAACTCAGGATGCGCCGAATAAAACATATTGACGGCATCTGCATCAAAAATTTGATTGGAAAACGGACTCTCATCCGCTGGTTTATACCCAAAATTTCGATGAACACATGAAATTTTGGCGGTAGGAAATGTCGTGTACAGCTCCGACGCAATTTCAGCAGCACTTTGTCCTCGTCCAACCACGCAAAAATGATAATTTTTCTGCGAATCTTGTTTAAATGGCGCTATTTTCTCTAAATACCGTGAGGAATGCCACACACGTGAACTATTGCTTTTTTTATCAATAAAATCGGGCAGCTTAATATCCCCACCTGTTGCAACAACCACATTTCTAGCTAACGTTGATTCAATGAGCCCTGTACTCAGATCTAACGTAATAATATTCAATATTGTAAATGGCTCTCTACCATATGGAACAATATCAACAACCTGTTTGTTATATCGCACATAATGACTTAACTTATCAGCAACCCATGAAAAATATTGATGAAACTCAATCCGTGTCGGGTAAAAAGTCTTTAAATTAATGTAGCTTGCTAATCGTCCTTGTTCGTGTAAAAAATTCAAAAACGTATAAGGACTTGAGGGGTTACGTAACGTAGAAATATCTTTTAAAAAAGAAATTTGCATTTCAGAATTATCGATCAACATTTCTTTATGCCAAGTGAATACGGGCTCTTTTTCTAAAAAAATAGCGGACAGCTGACTATCGTTATCTTCACTTAATGCTGCTGCTAACGACATATTAGAGGGACCAAAGCCCACTCCGACTAGATCAAATACTTTTTGCATTTGCCGAAGCTCCACATTGACGATTATGATTTAGAAGCGTGTCCGGAATCACCCCTTATTTTGATACTAAAATAAAAAGTGACTCTGAACTTGTTCCGTTCCTATCTATAGGCATTGTCTGAATCATTTTCTTCAATTACCGCAGGTATATCTCCCGCTTTCATATGAGGGTTTGACCACAGAAAATGAGCACTACTGCTCTCAATGCCTACTTTTTTTTTGTCTTCTTGATTCATGTCCACTTCAGGACACGTCAATGCTTTCCCATTATCAGCAGGGGTAAGACCTAAGATAAAGGGAACGGCAGTCCGTGACCAAGCATCCGCGCTAGGAGCCATTTTTACGTACTCAGGTGATGCGCATTGATGTAACATAGACGTAGCAACACCATCACGAGGATCTAGGGTAATTACAGCCATGCCTTCAGGTAATTCTTTTGCCATCGATTGAGACAAGCCTTCAATCGCAAATTTAGATGCACAATAGGCTGAAACTGAAGCGTCACCTTCTCGACCCCAACCTGAACTAATATTAATAATTATTCCACGTTGATTTTTCATCATCATGGGCACAAAGTAATGAATTACATTCACCGAACCTAATACATTGGTAGTCATCACGCGTGAAAATTCACTAGGAGAAATCTCCCAAGTGCGCGCACTTTGATTAACAATAGAGGCATTGTTAATGAGCAAATCTGGTTCGCCACCGCATAATACATCGACATGTTGACTCCAAAACATCACTGCGTTTTCATCTGCGATATCGACACGTTCAAAATAGTGTTGATGTCCATATTGACGTTTAAGTTTGGCAATTTCCTCAACAGATCGACCACATCCGGCAACCATCCAACCAAGCTCATTGAATCGATCCAACATCGCGCGACCAAGACCACTCGTTACACCCGTAATAACAACTAATTTTCTGCCATTTCTTTCATAAAGTACTGACGATGACATCAATTCGTCTTCATTAACTACAGGAACAGGCAGTGAATATGTGAGAAAATCAGACGATTCTTTTGTATACCCTGCGCGCTCATATAAAGATTGTGCGAAATGATTATCTTTCGCTGTTTCTAATACAAGTTTGGATACCCCTTGTGCCGTCGCTTGTTGTTTTGCAGCATCTAAAAGATGACCAGCAACCCCAGCTCGTCGATATTGAGGATCGACATAAAGATCATTTAAAATAAATATTTTTTTCGCAGCTACCGAACTAAAGCTTGGGTAAATCTGCAGAAAACCTAAAGGATCAGAAGACGTTGACTCATCAAAAGCAAGTAAAATTAAGGAATCTTCTTTCTTTAGTCTTTCTAAAATAAACCGTTTTGCTGATGTAATATCGGAAGGTTGTTTGTAGAAGACTCTATAATCATTAAACAACTTAAACAGCGCATTTGGTGCATCTTTTTTTACTGTTTCAAATGCCGCTAACGTAGCTAATGTAGCTTTGATAATCCTCATGTTATCTCCATGTAAATAAACGGTTTTAATCAGAAAAGTAGTGAACCCAACGTATAAGAAAACCCGATTTCAGATTTTGGGCAAATGTTATCACATGAATAAACTATAAGATACCTATTGTTATCATAGCGCCTATATAATAACCAAAAAAAATATCGTATCATCTACATTTCAAAATTAACGACTTCACCACTCACATTTTTTGGAGAGTAACTATGGTTTCATTTGGCTTTCATATTCTACTTAAAAACAACGATACTGCTGAGAAATATCGACAATATCACCAAAATGTTTGGCCAGAAGTCGGTGGCCCAGGTGGTGCATTAGAACAAATCGGAGTTAAAAAAATGCGTATTTTTTTCACGGATCCTTTGCGCTTATTTATGTATGTTGAAGCTGTAGATGGTTTTGATCCAGAAACGGGGTTTAATCCTGCCGTTAAAATTGATCCGCGCGTACAAGAATGGTGTGACATCATGAACGAACAACTGCTTGAACGCCTTAACCCTCATGACGGCGAACTTGTATGGAAATTAATGGACGATATTTATAACTTTGATGTAGCAAATCATTAAGGAAAATACCATGAACATATTAACCATCGACTACTGTTCATCTAATGCTTCTGAGAAAGTTGCAGAATCCATTCATGAAACAGGATTTGCTATACTAGAAAATCATCCGTTGTGCTGGAAAGATATTGAAAAATCTTATGCAGAATGGAATCAATTTTTTAACTCTGACGCCAAATATAATTATCCTTTTAATCCAGACAAACAAGATGGATTTATTCCATTAGATCATAGTCACCAAGCAGCCAACTCCGAATACGGCATTAAAGATATGAAAGAAGTTTTTCAATGTTATTTCCCATGGGGGCAATATCCAAGTGAACTATCTGATTTACCTCGTAAATTATTTGATGAAAAGTTTAAATTGGCAACAAAAATATTGGGTTGGATGGAAGAGAACTTACCAGACAGCATCCGAGCACAATTAAAAAATAACCTGACGGATATCGTTAGCCGAGAAAGAACCCTTTACAGAGCCATTCATTATCCGCCGTTACCACAATATATAGAACCGGGGGCGATAAGAGCTGCCGCACATAAAGATTTTAGTTTGCTAACACTCCTTCCAGCAGCAACTGAATCAGGACTTCAAGTAAAGGATAATCAAGGCAATTGGCATGAAGTTTCTGTCAATCCCCAAACGATTATCATCAATACCGGTGGGACATTACAAGAAGCATCCGATTTTTATTATAAATCCACCGTTCATCAAGTCATTAACCCCGATGCTAAATCAGCTAAAAGGGCTCGATTATCATTACCGCTCTTTATCCACGGCCATAGAGATGTTTATTTATCCCAACGATATGCGACGGTTGGTCATTTTTTTGATGAACACATTCGGGCTTTAGCATTGAATAATCACTCTGTGTATTAATTGGACTTTGGACAAAACGGCATGCAAAAAGACGCATGCCATTCTGTCCAAATAAGTTTAAATCCGACATATTTATAAGCCAATAATATCAACGACAATCGGCTCATTTTGTAAAAACATTTACAATCAGAACAATTAACGATCTAATTATGAGGGATAGATCTGAAATTTCTTGGACAAAAAGACATGAGGCTCTTTTCATGTCTTTTTGTCCAAAGTCCAAGTATTAAGCCTCGAAGATAGATCTAGCAGGAGAAAAGACCTTTGCATCGCATAAATATCCCATGTAACTTACAAGTCGGCGTCGTCGGTCCATTTTCAGGGCCGCGCGCTTGCTATGGTGATCTACTAAAACAGGAAGTGCTTAGCACAGGACTCCAACAATATGTTGATATTCTATGGGAAGATGATGCCGCAGATCCCATAATAGCTGGTAAAATTGCTCACTCTTTGGTAAAAAAAGGCGTATTTACTGTCTTAGGACATTTTAATAGCGCTTGTGCACGCACAGCTGGCAGCATTTACTCATCTGCGGCGATTCCATTACTTCTTCCAGCGTCTACAGCAATCGACTTAACCGAGTGCTTGCGAACGTTTCGACTCTGCCCAAACGATCAGGATCAAATACAATCTATAATGAATTTTGTTTCATCGCATTCATTTGAACACGTTGCTATCTGGACCGATGGTTCTGCGTACGGTTTAAGGCTACGAGATCTCATTGAAAGCCAGATGCAACAAACCTGGCTAGATCCCGCTGATTTAAAAAACAATAGCCTACTCATCCTCTTAGGAGCACATCATCATGTTGCTGATTTTCTTTTAAATCTTATGCCGACTTCATACAATATAACGGCGCTTTGTTGTGACGATTGCTCGATCGAGGCCTTTCATCATTTAGTTAAAGACATACCCAATATTTGGGTCGTGACCCCCTCCCCTGATTTTAGAGGCTGCGTACGGTCTGCGGCTGAATTAATCATCTCATATGTCACAATGAAAACCGATATCCCGTTTGAACACTGGCTTTCTCGTCCAGATGGTCCATTTTTAATGCAACAACACATTGGCACACAATTTGTATGCCATTCATTTTTTAGGTGCTTTATTCATGATTAATACAAGCTTAAAGAACATTTCAAACAAGAGCTTCGCTCTATCCATGCGTTTTTTTCACAACCCCATACTAAAAACAAACGCCCTCATTCATACGGATGTCTCATTACTTTTGCAACACGTGCATTATGGCCATCAAGAGCAAGCTGAATCATTACTAAAAAACAAACCCCACCTTATTTATAAAGCAGGGCGAGTTACCGATTTTTCAAATCGAACGTTTCAAGATATCACAGTATTTCAATCCTCATTATGGACACGGGATTGGACTATGTGGGAGATGATCCTTCAATACATGCCACATGAAGAAGCCAGAAAGCAATTAATGACACTTGAAAAAAATCAAACTGAATATGGTGCTTATTTTGATTTTCATGAGTTAATTGATACCTTAACAACGTATTTAGCTCATTTTGATACGTGGACTTGTTATCAATTAGGAAAACACTGGTGTGAGGTAATCGGTGGCGCACAAACACGAGCGGTCGCACACGTTGCCAATCAATTATGCCATCCTTATCGATCGCACATCCCTATACCTGATTTTATGGAAGCCTCATTACCGAGATCATTTGATTTGGCTGGTGAAAATAACTTTTTTCCATTAAAACCATATCCAGCAGGAGTTCTGGGTAAAGATTTTGCCGTCTTTCGATGGAATAAAGATCGTGCAGGGATTGGCACAATGAAACCATGTCCTAATGCTCGAGTCACAGCAGAAACAGATCTCGCGACCATGATAGCGCTTGAAAATCGATGTCATACCAAACTTGCCGAACTAAAAGCCTCATTAGGGCTCGAGCCTACCTCGTCGAAAAGGAATACGTTATGACAGAAGTGAAGAAAATGCTCGATCCTATTTCAAGTGCGTATGTTGGCGCCTTGGTTGGCGTACTGCAAACGGCTGCCAGTCTACCCTTTTGGTCGATTAAAACGCGAAAACAATGTGGCTATCCTTTTAGCATAGATCCCAGAATCTTATATAAGGGCGTCTTCCCTGCCACCGCATCTATTACACTGATGTCTGTATCACAGGTTTGCTGTACTACAGCAATCCATCGATGGTTTCGCAAAGAGGTCAATAAACATCATGAAACGATAGAACCGGAATCACAAACACAACGCATTATCTCAGCCCTAGCCGGTGGGGCAAGCTCAACTATTATTTCCAATCCAGTTGGTGTTGTGATCACGCAACAACATAAGCACGATAATTCGACATTTATACAGACAGCAATAGACTTATCTAAGCACCATGGATTAGGGCGTTTTTATATCTCGGCTGTGGGCAATGGTATCATTAACTCCATATTTACGTTTGCATTTTACGCAGCGTATCCCCTTTTAAAAACTCAATGTTCCGATCATTTACACAATGAACTGATCTCTACAATAGCCTCAGGTATCTGTATAGGACTGCTGACTGGAACATTCACACAACCTTTTGATACAATCAAAACATTACAAGAAAAAGCTGCTGATGAACAAAAAATTTCTTTTCGTAAAAGTTTGAAGACCATCTATAAAACAAGGGGAGCATTAGGATTTTATTCTGGCTTTATACCAGCCGTTACCTCAACAGCCACTGCAGTTACTGTAGCAGGATTGCTTGTAGATAAGGCGGAAAGTCATTTTATGAATCAAAAACACTGTAGCATATAGGAAATCACTCTCTGATGAATAACAACAATATAATTATTATCGTTGATCCGAAGCCGTCCCTATTTCATTTGATCTCCGCTTTGAAAGCTCGCAACGTTGAAATTCAAGAGTTATGTTCGCACACGTGTAATCGAACCTTAGCATTAAATCGCACCGATCTCTCGCGTGTGGCTTTTGCCTTATCCGGATCGGACATGGGTATTTCGATAGCTCATGATATCAATATGATACTTGGGCTTTCAGGACCTATTGACTCCGCTGCCTTATACAACAAAGTCTCCCAATATCACGCTATTCGTGCCGTGGAACCAAGCCTGGCTTTTGAAGGGGTAATGATTTTCAAGTCACAAAAAGAGCTGCGCTCGTATCTGATGACGTGTGATCATAAAATCGTAATAAGGCCTGATGTGTCCTCTATTAATGGCTCAGCGCTTGTTTATGATGCAAACTATCCTTCCTTAGAGCCTGAAATTGAGCGCTTATTTTTATCAGCAAAGCAGGTGTTAACACATCCTTTTATTAAAGGGACCTCTTATTTTTTCAACGGCATTCTATATCATAAAAAGCTTTATCTAACAGACACATGGCAATGTTTTGATCTCATGGCCAATGATCGAAATATTTTAACCAGCGTTATTTCCAGATCCGTAGATGATCCCGTTATCATCAAAATGAAGCACACGTTGCAAAAACTCAGTCAGTATTTTTTACTTGATTTTTGTCCTATTCATTTTGAAGTCGTGAAAAATGATCATGCATTAAAAATTGTAAAAATGGTACCAAGAATTGCAACAGAGCCGCTACCCACCTTATGTGGATTAGCTGGGATAAAAAATCAACTTGAAAGCTTTGATGCACTCCTTAAAAATAAATTTAATGAGCCACCGATGTCGTCAGAAAAATTAAACCAATATGTCGCCGATTATTCTTTTATTGTCAGAAACAGAGGACACTTACTCAGTACGAACAGGCTCAATCACGTCATGCAATTGTCTTCTTATCATCACATTTATTCATTACCAGGCATTGGTTCACTACTTCAAAAAACCACTTGTGGTGCAACTTATGGAGCAACAGTTCTCTTGCGAAACAGTGATAAAGCTGCATTACAAAAAGATATCGACATCTGTCAAGCGTTGAATGAGAATGACATGCTTGAGTTAATTTAGAACCATATAATCATCCGTACGAATGGATTCTTCGTATGACTCTTCATATTTTTCACAAACCACTTGGCCAAATCGATAAAAATTAACTTTATTTTTTACAATATCATCCCCTATTTTTGCATAAAAATGACATAAAAAATCATGGGATAAATTGCAAATTGGATAAAAATTATACAACATATTTCCTAATATAGTCAGTTGATTAAGAATGGCTAACGATTGCTGCGAAAGAACCTCATCCATTGTATCATTATTAAATTGTACAACTGCCGCATAAGATTGACTGACTAAAACACCGAACAAAGCAAACAACAAGACACTCATGCATGGATGTGCATCATAGGGTTGCTTGAGGATAGGATTTTGAGAATGAACTCGTATCGCGTCAACGACTTTGTGACTTAAATTCAGAGTCGTTTCGATAAAATCATATGTAATGTTAAACCCGAATACAATGGCTAAAACAAACATCGGGAAAATAACCCCTGTTGTCAGTATGGCCGACAAAATACTTGGCATTTTCGTAGCCATTACCTCATAGCTGGCTTTAGCATAAGAAATATTTAAACATTCTACTAGTAATACTCCAATGGACCCACCTAAACCAAGTGCTCCTTTTTTCAGAGTAAACTTTGCCGGTTGGGCTGTATAAGAGAAATCGGTATGTTGCAAAAAGAATTGCTTCGAATCGTTTAATAGAAAATCTTGTGGGATATTATTCTGACGTATTAAGTTTTCAAATATTTTTGAGAGTGCTTTTGCATCTTGATGAATCAACTCAGACGAATGGATAGGCGCATACCCATCTGCTGTGAGACTCATGCAATATTGATTAATATACGGGATAACCGTTTCTTGAAATTCTATAAAGGAGAGTATTTGTAACGGAATACAGCCAAGAGTTACCATCGTGGCGATACCAATTAACTCGGAACTATATCGCCCATTCCCCTCAAACAGTTGAATAAAGAAAATGGGGAGACTTGATAAAACACCGAGGATAAAGGAGCTTGTAAGCATCATTTTTTTATTGTTTTCTATGCGAGATAACTTGATAATCAAATAATTAATCGCATAGATATTAAGTAAAAAACCTGTGATAAAAGCACTCCCCTGATAGGCCCTGGCATGACCTGAATGATCGTCTGCGTATTTTTTACTAGGAGTTAACACTAAATAAGCGGCAGAAGCCGCGAGCGCTATGCGCGGAATATAGGACAACAATTCCCGTCGAAGTGGCGGAGGAGGACTAAGAAAGTGATGCTTTGCTTTGTCTACTGATTTAAAAAAACAACCTTTGTTTATAGTGCGAATCATTTAAATACACTTAATTAATCGACAAATTAGCCAAAATTATACACTTATAGGACCACAAAACATAGGGTGTCATGGGGTTCGCGCGTACAAAACTCTCGGCCCCTTATGTTTTCTGTCATTTGCCGTATTTTGAGTACTCAATTTTGTTGTATCATTTCAAGGAAAGGGTGGGCAAAGAAGCGAGAGCGGCGTGCCCACCCATGAGCGTTGAACAGGGTAGCCCTAATGGTCGCGGTTTGGTTGCGCATGATTGAGGTTATCAGTCTTGATCAGCTCATCATGACTAAAATCATCTACCGCAATCACATATTGCCGAGCAAGCTCTGCCTCATTGAGCTGTATGGCTTCTTCATCATTCAACATACCCAGCTCTTTTGCTTCTTCAATTTGCTGAAGTAAGGTTAACGATTTTAATTTCCCCTCTTTCACAGCATGCATGACCTTTTTCTCAAGTGCCTCTGCAGCGCAAATTTTCAAAAAAGCAGCCTCCACACGACCTATGGGGCAATTTGGTATATTTTCATGGAAAACAAGACGGGTCAAACGGGTTCGCGTTTCTGAAGGCTCCGTTAATATCTTGGCCAATTTCTGGCCTAAATGGTCCGATGGTCTTCGACGTATTAAACCATAAGGTAGAAAAGTAGCTCTTATTAAAAATTTCATCCAACGAATTGGAAAATTAGCCGCAATTCCATCCAGAGCGACATCACACTCTTGAAATAATTGCTTACAGCACCAAATAACCAAAGGCAGGTCCTCTTTGGGCTCACCATCATGATGATATCTATGTAAAACAGCCGAAATCAGGTACAAGTTACTTAATAGATCACCCAAACGTGCCGATATTGTTTCCTGTCTTTTTAGCTGCCCTCCCAAGGTAAACATCGATAAATCCGCTAAAAAAGCTAGTCTTGCGCTATACAAAGAAATCAGTTGATAGTATCGAGACACAGCACTTTTGGGTGCGTTACTAATACGGGCATCCGACAATCCCAAAATAATCGTCTTAATAAAATTACTTATTGAAAACTCAAGATGCCCCCAAAACGCCGAATCAAACTCAACTAAATCATGCTTACGAATACTTTCCATTTCCCGAAATACATACGGATGACATCGAATAGCGCCTTGTCCGAAAATGATCAAACTTCTTGATAAGATATTTGCCCCTTCGACCGTGATACTAATTGGGCAGCTCTGAAAACCACGTGCTAAATAATTATTGGGGCCTAGACAAATACCTTTCCCACCATGAATATCCATGGCATCACATGCCATTCGTCGTGAGCGCTCTGTGGTGTGATATTTCACTATTGCCCCAGCTACAGGCGGTTTGGCTCCATGGTCAATTGCTGCTACGGTCATCGTAAGCACAGCATCAATAAGATAGGTGTTGCCAGCAATACGCGCTAAAGGTTCTTGAATGCCTTCAAACTTAGCTATGGGTTGATTAAACTGTTTTCGAATTCGTGCATAAGCTCCCGTAGCTAAAGCCGCTGCCTGAGACGCACCAGACGCGCTGGAGGGTAGTGAAATGGCACGACCTACGCTTAGGCATTCCATGAGCATACGCCAGCCGTGCCCTGCCATCTCTGCCCCACCAATTAAGCAATCAATGGGTACAAAAACATCTTTTCCTTGAGTCGGTCCATTCATAAACGCAACGTTTAGAGGAAAATGCCGGCGGCCTTTCACAACTCCTGGTGTATCAGATGGAATCAAAGCGCAACAAATTCCAACATCGATACCTTTGCCCAATACATTATCAGGGTCAAATAATCGAAACGCTAAACCAATTACTGTGGCAACAGGACATAACGTAATATACCGTTTATTCCAATTTAAACGCATACCCAGTACATTTTTATTGTTTATTTTTTGATAACAAACAAATCCCGTATCAGGAATCGATGCGGCATCAGAACCTGCATTAGGGCCCGTCAAAGCAAAACAAGGAATGTCTTGCCCACAAGCCAAGCGCGGTAAATAATGGTTTTTTTGATCGTCCGTACCGTATTTTAATAGCAACTCCGCAGGACCCAAGGAATTAGGAACGGAAACAGTCGTTGCTGCCGTAATTGAACAACTATAAAGCCTCACCAAAACAGACATTTGAGCTGTGGCAGAAAATTCTAGCCCGCCGTACTGTTTGGGAATAATCATCCCCAAAAATCCGTTGTCTTTAATAAAGGACCATGCTTCGGGCGGCAGATTTACGCGATTCTGCGTAATATCCCAATCATCCAACATCCGACATAACGCATTCACGGGACCTTCCATGAAAGCCTGCTCTTCAATTGAAAGAGCAACTGTCGGTGAACTGAGTAACACTGAAAAATCAGGGGCACCACTGAATAAATCGCCCTCCCAACTCACGGTACCTGCTTCCAAGGCCTCTCGCTCGGTTGCCGACATCTCAGGCATCGCTCGACTAGCAATCGAAAACACATGTTTAGACAACAATAAACGGCGTAATGGTTTGATGGCCCCAATAATTAAAAAACCCAATAGGCACCACAGCATAATTTGGGTCATCATATGGGGTGAGCCATACGACAGCACTAACAGAGTAAACAGCGCAAAACTAATACACCAAATGATGATGGATGCTTGCTTAACCAGCAACCAACAAACGCCACTCAAAACAACAAGTACCATTAAGAAATGCAACATGAACTACTCCCTCCAATCCCTTAGATATGCACCAGTTGCTTACTCTCACGTTTAACAGACAACACAGCAAAACTAAAATAAGCAAACACGATCATGACGCATATGGAATTCATCAAAGACGAATTTAACTGCGCTGCTTTAAAACATAAAAACAAACTCGTTCCTACACTGGATGAAACCATCATAATACGACAGGCCGGTTTAAATTTGAGTTTGTATTTAAAAATCGTATACGAGGCAACTTGTCCCATCATCGCAAGGACAATTAGGATAGTCGCAAAAATTCCAAACATGGACGAGACAAGAAATGGATAAACAAACAGTAACAATCCATTTTTTATGCTCAATAAATCACTGGTTTCGATCCACGTTTTTGCATCAAAAACACCATTTTTAATGTGCTTCATGGAGTAGGATTGAATCTTTTGTATTTCATATTCTATCCGATTAGTCTTATCGTCTTTTAAGAAACGTAATTTCGGGGCTCGAAAATAATAATGGTCTGAAGTAACCAACATGACCAATTTTGGGTATTTATAGGTAATATGAGTTATTTGACCCGTAGTATCAATAATAACAACCTCCTGGCCTTCGTTATTTTTCACATAATAAGGCATCTTACCTTCAAAAATAACTTTTCCATCTTTTATGTTAAATGTGGGTACTTCAGAAAGAGGTTGAATTAAATCAGTACCAATGTATTGATTAAAATCAATAATAGACCTCACTGAAAGTGGAATTGCAGCAATCACCATTAATAATAGACAATACATCAACCCCAACCCTTTCCAACGTTTCGCCACATCAACGTACAAACGTCTAGAATATAATGATAAGTACAACGCTTGCCAATATCGATATACGCGCGCATCAATCAGACGCATTTTTTGTTTACGTTTAAACATAATGTCCCTCTATACTGCGCGCGCGCAGTATATTTCAAAAAATTCTTCAAAAGAGTCTCACATTACAATCATTCTACTGTAAAATTAGTTAAGTTGACACTTGAGATCAGGAGTATATCTTGGCTATTACACTAGATAATTTAAAAAAAATTGCTGACTTGGCCTATATCGATGTCCATGATGCCGAATTGCTGCTTCATGAAGCCAATGTTGTTTTAGCTCAGATTGAACTATTGCACCAAATTAACACCGATGTGGACCCTCTCCTGCATCCCGTAAACGCTCATCAAACATTACGGATGGATGAGGTTTTAAACAATAATTGCGTGACCGAACTAGCCAAAATAGCGCCTTTATTTGTAGATAATCAATATTTAGTTCCCAGTGTCATCAGGGGTAAATAACACATGCATACTCTATCGATACGACAGTTAATTCAAGCGTTACAAGCACGGCAACTATCCAGCCTAGAGTTAGTCGAACATTACTTAAAACGCATACATCAAGCCAAATCGTTAAATGCTTTTATTAGTATCGATGAAGACCATGCCAAAGCCATGGCAAAGCAAGCCGATATCTCGCTGAAACAAGGTCATGCACCACCCCTAACGGGCATACCCATGGCGCATAAAGATATTTTTTGTACTAAAGTGTTGCCAACAACCTGTGCTTCAAAAATGCTGGCTAATTTCACGGCTCCCTATGACGCCACCGTTGTTAGTCGCTTAGCCAATCAAGGTAGCATTATGCTGGGTAAAACAAACCTGGATGAGTTTGCTATGGGCTCCACTAATGAAACGAGCTATTTTGGACCAGTAAAAAATCCATGGAATATGGCCCATGTATCTGGCGGCTCATCAGGGGGCTCATCCGCTGCTGTAGCCGCTAGACTTGTTCCATTTGCTACGGCAACAGATACAGGTGGTTCGATTAGACAACCCTCAGCCTTTTCCGGTATTTCTGGATTAAAACCAACCTACGGTTTGGTTTCTCGATTTGGCCAAATTGCTTACGCATCAAGCCTTGATCAAGCTGGAATTTTAGCCAACAGTGCCGACGATATCGCTTTAACGTTGCACGCTATCGTTGGATTTGATGAACACGACTCCACATCCATTAATCGAGCGGTACCCGATTTTACGTCCGAGCTGGATAAGTCCATGACACCATTACGAATTGGGTTACCTTCTTGTTTTTTCAGTGCCGACGTTGATCCCACTATTCAACAAGCAATCTGGTCTGCTATTCATGTGTTTAAACAAGCAGGTGCTGAGATTGTTGACGTTGATTTGGCATTATTTCCTTATTGGGTTCCGTGCTACTACGTCATTGCATGTGCCGAAGCATCATCCAATCTAGCTCGATACGATGGTATTCGTTTTGGATATCGTACACCCCATTCTCAAACTATTCGTGAATTGATTACCCGTTCACGCAGTGAAGGGTTTGGAATGCAAGTTAAGCGGCGCATACTCACAGGCACTCATGTGCTTGCATCAGAGCAATTCAATGATTACTACATTCACGCTCAGAAAGTTAGACGACTTATATCCGATGAATTACAACACGTCTTATCTGACGTAGATATCATTCTAGGCCCAACCACACCCACATGCGCCTTTAAATTAGGGCAAACACAGTGCGATTCACCGCAAAGTAAACTAGCTGATATTTTTACGGTCTCAGCCAATCTAGCTGGGCTTCCGGCTTTATCCATTCCAATAGGCTTTAGTGATGGACTGCCCATAGGTATGCAGTTTATCGGCAAGCATTTTAGTGAACCACGTTTGCTCCAAATGGCACATTTTTACCAAAAATGTACGGATTGGCATAAAGCAATACCATCGGGAGACATGTCATGACATGGGAAACTGTAATTGGCCTTGAAGTACATGCGCAGTTGAGCACCTACTCAAAATTATTCTCAAGTTCCAGCACCCAATACGGTGCGCCGGAAAATTCGCAGACAAGTTTTATTGATGCTGGATTACCTGGCACACTTCCTGTGTTGAATCAAAAAGCAATTCTACTCGCAGTTCGATTTGGACTGGCAATTCATGCACAAATCAATGACTTATCCTATTTTGAACGAAAAAATTATTTTTATCCCGATTTACCGAAAGGCTATCAGATCAGTCAATTTCGTCGACCTATTGTAGGACAAGGTTATCTCGACATCATTTGTAATACCAACACAAGCAAACGCGTTATCATTGAGCGGGCCCATTTGGAAGAGGATGCTGGAAAATCATTGCATGACACTCATGACAAGTATACTGGTATTGATTTAAACCGTGCTGGCACTCCCTTATTAGAGATTGTAACCACGCCTTGTCTTTCATCCGCTGAAGAAGCGGTTAATTATTTAAAAACGTTGCATCAATTACTACGTTTTCTCAACATTTGCGATGGAAATATGCAAGAAGGCTCTTTCCGCTGCGATGTTAATCTATCCATCAAACGAAAAGGAGCACCGCAATTAGGTACTCGTACCGAGCTGAAAAATCTAAACTCATTTCGTTTCATCGAAAAAGCCATTGCTTTTGAACAACAACGTCATCAAGACTTGCTTGAATCGGGAGAAAAAATCATTCAACAAACACGCCTATATTGCCCAGATACCAACACAACACAACCCATGCGCGATAAAGAAAATGAAAGCGATTATCGCTATTTTACCGATCCCGATTTACTACCCATCAAATTATCCATTGATGAGTTAAATCAAATCAAAATAAATATGCCACCCTTACCTCTTGCGATCAAACAACGCATCATGGATGACGATGGATTAACACAAGATGATGCTGATTTTTTATTGTCATCTCCTGCTCATGTCTGTTTTTATGATGCTGTAAAAACAAATAGTCGAGCCCCAGCTAGAACTATTATCAATTGGCTTAAGGGAACTTATACCGCGGTATTAAACGAACTTAACTTGAGTTTTGAAAACCCTCCGATTTCCGCAGCACGCCTAGGTAGTTTGTTAAATTACTTAACTGACAATACTATTTCAGCAAAAATAGCCAAACAAATTTTTTCAAAAATGATGACCAATAATAAGACTGTCGATGAGATTATCACCGAAGAAGGTTATCAATCCGTAGATGATGATAGTCAACTTGAGACTTTGATTTTTGCTGTTATTAAACAATATCCAACGCAAGCTGCCGAGTTTCGTGCCGGTAAAGAAAAATTGCTATCTTTCTTTATAGGACAAATTATGAAAGAAACTCGAGGACAAGCCGCACCAGAGAAAGTGATGGTATTATTACAAAGATGTCTTGCCAGGGGGTAAGGGATCTCAAATTTAATAACATACCCATAATGGTAGAACGTAGGGTGGGCAAAGCGGTAGCGTGCCCACCAGTTCGGAGCCGGCATGGTGGGCACGCTTCGTTTTGCCCACCTACTTCACACAGTGGCAACCGGATAG